>JBILUB010000054.1:0-10389 GCA_044371245.1 Opitutaceae bacterium | reverse complement strand
TGGGCGCCGGTTTTGTTCTCCTCGGTTCTCAATCTCTCCGTCCTCCCCCTTCAAACCATGCGCGACGACTATCTCAAGGAAGCCAAGGCGATCATCAAGGACCCCAACGTGCTCATCAACGTGGTCTCCCGCCGTGTGAAACAGCTGAAACGGGGCAGCCGCCCCCTCGTGCAGTCCCTTGAAAAACTCTCCCCCGAGGACGTCGCCCTGCGCGAGATCATCGAGGGTCGGATCACCTTCGAGCTCGCCTGATCACCGAGTCCCGGGCGGCTTCGAGCTCTCCCTCTTTTCCCGCACCGTCACCTTCCGCGGGTGACGGTTTTTGTTTTACCCCTTCCCCGTTTCCACCCCTCAGCCGATGAGCGCCGCCAAGACCAAAGCGAAAGACGGCAAGCGCTACACCGAGATCCGCAACAGCAAGGCGCTTCGCGATTATGCGATCGAGGAGCGCTTCGAGGCCGGCATCAAGCTGCAGGGCACCGAGGTGAAAGCCATCCGGGCGGGCCGGGCGCAGATCAACGACGCGTTCGGGCGTTTCGATCGCGGAGACCTTTGGTTGATGAACGCGCACATCGACGAGTACGCGTTTGGCAGTTTCAACAACCACGATACGCGGCGCACCCGGAAGCTGCTCCTGCACAAACATGAGTTGCGCAAGATCGCCCAGGCGATGCAGGTGGGCGGCCTCGCCCTCGTGCCGCTGCGCATGTACTTCAAGGAGGCCTTGGTGAAGCTCGAGATCGGGCTCGGCGTGGGCAAGCAGCAGCATGACAAGCGGGACGATCTCAAAAAGCGCGTGGTGACGATGGAGATGAAGCAGGCGATGAAGCAGGCCAACCAGCGCCGTTGAGCGGATCTTTTTTCCCCACCCGATGAGCAGCGCGAGCACCGTCTCCCCCGTGTCCCAAGTAACCGTCCGTGTGCCCGGCAGCACCTCAAACTGCGGGGCGGGTTTCGACTCTCTCGGGCTCGCCCTCAGTCTCTACAATCGCGTGACCCTGCGCCGACTCTCCAAGGCCTCCGGCGGAGGGTCTTCGACCTGGTTGGCGCGGGGCGAGCGGGAGAGTGACGAGCGGGCCCGGGAGATGGCGGTGTCCGCCGCACGCGCTTTTGGCACGCTGGCGCGGGTGGGCGGTTTTGCTTTTTCCTTCCGGATCGAGGGCGAGGTGCCTCCGGCCCGGGGGCTGGGCTCCTCCATCACCGTGATCGGCGGTGTGCTCGCCGGGCTGAATTTTCTCTCGGGTAGTCCGCTCACGCGCGAGCAGTTGGTGGCGGTCGCCTCGCATCTGGAGGGGCATCCGGACAACGCGGCGGCGGGTCTGCTCGGGGGCTTCTGCGTGGCGCGGTGTGAGCCGGTCAAAAACGACTATCTCGGCACCATCCGGATCACCCTGCCGGCGACCTTGCGCTTTGTCGTGGCCTCCCCCTCGGTCGAGTTGCTGACCAAGGAATCGCGCGGCGTGCTCCCGGACACCCTGCCCTATTTCGATGCGGTGCGGAGCATCAACAGCGCCGCCTACCTCGTCGCGGCCTTCGCCACCGGGGATTATGCGCGTCTGCGGGACGCGGCGGGTGACTTTATGCACGAGCCGTATCGACTGCCCCGCATCCGGGGTGGCCGGGAGGCGATCGCCGCCGGCGTGTCGGCCGGCGCTCACACCGGGTGGTTGAGCGGCAGCGGGTCGAGCGTGCTCTGTGTCTGCGGGCCCACGGAGGCGACCGGGGTGGGGGAGGCGATGCGCGCCGCCTTCGCCGCGCTCGAGGTGCCCTGCGAGGTGCGCGATCTTGCGGCCGACAATGTGGGCTACGTGATCGAGGCCTGAGGCCGCGACGCGAAGCGTGCGCCGCCGACGAGGACCGTCCCATGTTGCACGTCGTCCTCTTCCGCCCGCAAATCCCGCAGAACACGGGCAACATCGGGAGGATGTGCGCCATCACCCGCTCCCGGCTGCACCTGATCCATCCGCTCGGTTACAAGATCACCGACGCAGCCCTGCGCCGCGCGGGCATGGACTACTGGTTCTCGCTCGACGTGCATCAGCATGCCGACTGGGCGGCCTTCAAAACGAGCGAGCACGCCCCCCGACGCCTCTGGTTGATCGAGACCGGGCCGAGCCGCACGATCTGGGACGCGCGATTCGAGGATGGCGACGGGCTGGTTTTCGGCAACGAGGGCGAGGGCTCGCCGGCCTGGCTGTATGAGGAATTTGGTGACGCGCGCAGCCTCACGATACCCCAGGCGAACACCGCGCTGCGTTCGCTGAATCTGAGCACGGCGGCGGGCGTGGCCTGTTACGAGGCCCTGCGCCAGATCGGCATGCCGGCTTGAGCGATCGCGCCGGGCGGGGTGCTCAGGCCGCGGGCGCGCGGCCGCATTCGTAAACCTGCCGCCCTCCGACATAGGTGGCGCGCACCCGGCCGCGCAGGCGGGTGCCGCTCCAGGGAGAGTTGGCGGATTTGGAGAAGCCGGTCTTGGCGTCGTAGGTCCACTCTTCCTGCGGGTCGAAGAGTGTGAGGTCGGCGGGTGCGCCCTCGCCGAGCGTGCCGGCGGGGAGGCCGAGGAGGGCGGCGGGTTTGCGCGTCCAGAGGTCGACGAGGGTGGAGAGCTTGAAGCGGTTTTGGCGCACGAGGATGTCGAGGGTCACGGCGAGCGCGGTCTCGAGGCCGAGGATGCCGTTGGGCGCGAGGTCGAACTCGCGGTCCTTCTCGTCCGGAGTGTGAGGAGCGTGGTCGGTGGCGAGGATGTCGATGGTGCCGTCGCGCAGGCCGGCGATGATGGCGAGCCGGTCCTCCTCGGTGCGGAGGGGCGGGTTCATCTTGAAGTGGGTGTCGTAGCCGGCGAGGCAGGCGTCGGTGAGCGCGAGGTGGTGGGGGCAGGCTTCGCCGCTCACCTTCACGCCGCGGGATTTGGCGCGGCGGAGGATCTCCACCGCGTTTCGCGAGGAGAGGTGCTGCATGTGGATGTGGGCCCCGGTGTACTCGGAGAGAATGCAGTTTCGCGCCACGATGAGGTCTTCGGCGGCGTTGGGCCAGCCGCGGAGGCCGAGGCGCACCGACATCTCGCCCTCGTTCATCACGGCCCCGACGGTCATGGAGTGGTCCTGGCAGTGGTCCATGAGCGGGAGGCCAAACATCTTCGCGTACTCGCAGGCGCGGCGCATGAGCTCGTTTGACTGCACGCAGTCTCCGTCGTCCGTGATGGCGACGACGCCGGCGCGTTTGAGCGAACCGATGGGGGCGAGGGCCTGGCCTTTCATGCCGACGGTGATGCAGCCGGTGGGATAGACGCGCACGCTGGCGGAGCGGGCGGCGGAGTCCTTGATCAGCTGGATGGTGCCGGCGTTGTCCGCGACCGGCGCGGTGTTGGGCATGCAGACGACCGAGGTGAAGCCGCCGGCGGCCGCGGCCCGGGAGCCGGTCTCGATGGTTTCCTTATGGGTCTGGCCGGGCTCGCGGAAGTGCACGTGGACGTCGACCAGTCCGGGGGCGGCCACGAGTCCGGCGGCGTCGATCTTTTTGGCCTTCTTCAGGTCGGCCGGGGAGGGGCGGGCGATAAAGACGCCTTCGCGCACGAAGAGTTCGCCGGAGCTTTCGTCGCGTTTGGCGGCGGGGTCGATGACGCGGGCGTTTCGGAAGTGGAGGAGAGGCATCGGAGGTGGTGGGCGAGGAGAGGTCGGGGGACCGCGGCGGCCGCCGGTGGCGCGGGGACGGGCGGTGCCGTGGCGGGGTGGGTGTCTGAGCGCGGCCTAGGCTAGTCCACGGGCAGGACGGAGCGGGGAGAGCCGCCGGCGCAGAGGTAGAGGCAGGCCATGCGGACGGCGATGCCGTTGGTCACCTGGTCGAGGATCACGCTGCGTTCGCCATCGGCGAGCGAGCTGTCGATCTCGACGCCGCGGTTGATCGGGCCGGGATGCATGATGATGGCTTTCGGGTGCAGCCAGCCGGCCCGGGTCTGGTTGAGGCCGAACATGGAGGTGTATTCCCCGAGGCTGGGGAACATGGTGGCGGTCTGGCGCTCGTGCTGTATCCGGAGGAGCATGACAACCTCGGCGTCGGCGAGGGCCGAGCGGAGGTCGTGGGAGACGCGCACGCCGAGGCTCTCGAGGCTGTGGGGCACGAGGGTGGAGGGACCGCAGAGGGTGAGGTCGGCGCCGAGCTTCACCAGGGCGTGGATGTTGGAGCGGGCGACGCGGCTGAAGAGGATGTCGCCGAGGATGACGACGCGCCGTCCGTGCAGGGTGCCGAGGCGCTCGCGCATGGTGAAGGTGTCGAGCAGGCCCTGGGTGGGGTGCTCATGGGAGCCGTCGCCGGCGTTGATCACCGGGATGTCGAGGATCTTGGAGAGGTAAAGGGGCGAGCCGGAGCTGGAGTGGCGGAGCACGATCATGTCGGCGCCGAGCGCGGCGATGTTTTCCGCGGTGTCGCGCAGGGTCTCGCCCTTGGTGGTCGAGGAGCTGGCGGCGTCGAAGGAGATGACATCCGCGCTGAGGCGCTTGGCGGCCATGTCGAAGGCCATGCGGGTGCGGGTGCTCGGCTCGAGGAAAAGGTTTACGATGGTCTTCCCGCGCAGGGCCGGGATTTTTTTCACCGATCGCCCGAGGACTTTTTTGAAGGCGGTCGCGACCGCGTGGATTTGGTCGATCTCGGCGACGGAGAGTTCCTCGAGCGTGAGGAGGTGGCGGCGGTTCCAGGACATGGGAGGGGGGAGGAGCGGGGCTTTCGGCGGCGGGGCTGCGGATACCCGCCTGCGGGATCGGAAGCGAGTGGTGCTTAGCTGGTGGGGCGGGTGACCGTGATCGAGTCGTGGCGGGGGTCGGTGGCGTGGAGCACGACGGTGACTTTTTCGCGGGGCTCGGCGCGCAGGGTCAGGCCGGTGTAGTCGGCGGCGACGGGAAGGGTGCGTCCGCCACGGTCGACGAGGACGGCGAGTTCCACCTTGGCGGGCCGCCCATGGTCGAAAAGTTCATCGAGGGCCGCTTTGACGGTGCGGCCGGACTGCAGCACATCGTCCACGAGGATGACGGTGGCGCCGGTGACGTCGATCGGGATGACGGTCGGCGTAAACTCCTTCGGGATCGGGTTGCGCCCGATGTCATCGCGGTGGAAGGAGATATCGATGATCCCGGTGCGGGGACGGGCGCTTTCCGGGTAGTGTCGGCGGAGGAGGAGTTGCAGGCGGGTGACGACGTGCACGCCGCCGTTGGCGATGCCGAGCACGACGAGATTGCCGGCACGTCCGGTGGGGTGACGGGCGGCGATTTCGGCGGCCAGGTGCTCGAGGGCACGGCCGATCTCGGCGGGCGCGATTCTGGTGGGGACGGGGGCTTGGGCGGGCACGGGCTGGGTTGTGCAGAGACGGTTCCGGTGGGTAAAGCGTGAAGCTGCCCGCGGGCTGGCGGAGAACGGCAAGCTGGCGCCGAAGGGTCTCCGGACGGGAGGGGGTGCGGGGGTGGCGGCCGGGGGGTAAAAGCGGCTGGACAGAGTGAGAGCAGGGCGGCTAGGGCTGAAAGGGTGAGTTTTATGACTGATCTTTTCGCCATTATTATTCGCGGCCTGTCTGGGCCGGGGATCTTGGCGTGAGCACACACGACTCGCCTTAGATTTTCCGAACCCCGGGCCGACCAGCCCGGGGTTTTTCGTTTTCAGCCCTCCGCACCCACCACAAGGTCTCCCCTTCCTCCTCATGAACACCGCCCTTAAGATCTACGACACCACTCTCCGCGATGGCACGCAGGGAGAGGGCATCAGCTTCTCCGTGACCGACAAGTTGCTGATCGCCCAAAAGCTGGACGAGTTTGGCGTGGACTACATCGAGGGCGGATTCCCGGGCTCGAATCCCCGGGACATCACCTTTTTCGCCGAGGCCAAAAAGCTGAAGTTCAAGCACGCCAAGCTGGCGGCGTTTGGTTCGACTCGCCGGGCCGGCATCCGCGCCGAAGAGGACGCCCAGCTAAAGACCCTGCTCGAGGCCGAGACTCCCGTGCTGACGCTGGTGGGGAAGACCTGGACCCTGCACGTGACCGAGATCCTGAGGACGACCTTGGAGGAAAATCTCGCGATGATCGAAGACTCGATCCGCTACGTGACCGCGCAGGGGCGCGAGGTGGTCTATGACGCCGAGCACTTTTTCGACGGCTACAAGGCCGACCGCGACTATGCGCTAAACACCCTGCGGGCCGCGATCCGGGGCGGGGCGAGCAACCTCACCCTTTGCGACACGAACGGGGGCACTTTGGTCGAGGACTTTCAGGCCGTCGTGCGGGAGGTGGTCGCCGAGTTCGGGGGCTCTCGCGTCGGGGTGCATACGCACAACGACTCCGGGCTGGGCGTCGCCCTGTCGCTCGCGGGCGTGGGCGCCGGAGCGACTTTGGTGCAGGGCACGGCCAACGGCTACGGCGAGCGCACGGGCAACGCCAATCTCTTCACCATCCTGCCCTCGCTCTTCCTGAAAATGGGTCGCACGGCCGCCTGCGCGGGCAAGCTGGCCGATCTGAGGGCGCTCTCCCTCACCTTTGACGAGTTGGCCAACCTCAAGCCCGACTCGAAGGCGCCCTACGTCGGCGCCTCGGCTTTTGCCCATAAGGGAGGGCTGCACGCCAACGCGGCCCAAAAGGTGAAGTCGTCCTACGAGCACATCGACCCCGCCCTGGTGGGCAACCAGACGCGGGTGCTCGTCTCGGACATGGCTGGCCGCAGCTCGGTCGCGATGAAGGCTCGCGAGCTGGGCTTCGAGCTCGATGAGAAGGCGCCGGAGATGAAGACCTTGATCGAGGAGCTGAAGGAGCTCGAGTTCCGCGGCTACGAGTTTGAGGCCGCGGACGCCTCGCTGCGCCTGCTGATCGCGCGCACCTTGGGGCGGGCGAAATCCTTTTTCGAGGTCGAGGGCTATCGGGTGATCGTGGAGCGGGGCCCGGCCGGGCGCCTGGTGGCGGAGGCGACGGTAAAGCTGAGCGTGGGTGGGGAGCCGCGACACACGGTGGCCGAGTGCAGCGGTCCGGTCGGCGCGCTCGACAAGGCTCTCCGCCTGGCGCTCGAGCCGGCGTATCCGAAGATCCACGACGTGGAGCTGCGGGATTACAAAGTGCGCATCCTCGACGGGCGCAACGGGGCCAACGCCCGCACGCGGGTGTTGATCGAGAGCGGCGTGGGGCCGCGGGTCTGGGGAACGGTGGGCGTGAGCGACAACATCATCGACGCCTCCTGGGAGGCCTTGGTGGATGCGGTGAACCACACCTTGTCGATGGACTGAGTCCGCCCCTGGCGGGACGTTTCTCCTCCTGAGCCTCCCTTACTCTTCCGCATCGAACCATGAAGCGTTTCCTCTTGATCGCAGCGGCGGTGGTTTTGTTGGGGCTGTGTGTGTTTTGGGTCCTGCGGCTGCGCTCGGGCGCCTCGCTGGACGCCGCCGGCTACGAGTACGTGCGGCCCGAGCGCAGGGAGATCCGGCAGTTTGTGGTGACGAATGGCACGATCACCCCGGTGCTCTACACCCCGATTAGTTCCGAGATCAGCGGACGCCTGGAGCGGGTGTTGGTGAAAGCGGGGGATGAGGTGGTGGCGGGCCAGCCCCTGATCGAGCTCGATCGCAGCAGTCTGCAGGCGCAGCACGACGAGGCTCGCCTCGGGGTCGAAGCCGCCCGGATGCGGGCCGAGCTGGCCGCGCGGGAGAACCGGCGGCTGGCGACGCTGGGAAACAAGGAGCTGGTCACGGAAAAGGAGCTGCAGGAGGCGGAGACCGCCTGGAGGCTGGCGGAGAACGAGACCGAGGCGCGCGAGGCCCGGCTGCGCCTGATCGAGAGCTCCTTGGCGAAGAGTCTGATCGTCGCGCCCTACGCGGGGCGGGTGCTCGCGGTGCCGGCCCGCCAGGGCATGACGGTGACGGGCGCGGACGCGGGCCGCGAGGGCAACATGTTGCTCGAGCTCGCCGACCTCACCCGGCTGCGGGTGGAGGCGACGATCAATGAGATCGATGTCGGCGAGCTGGCGCTCGGTTTGCCGGTCGGCATCACTTTCGATTCGGCGCCCGGGGTGGAGGGGACGGGGAAGGTGACCTTTATCTCCCCGGCCGCGGTGGTGACCGGTCAGGGCGCGGGCGGCGGCTATGGCGGGGCCCTGGAAAATCGGGTGCGCGAGTTTCCGATCCAGGTGGAGGTGGAGAACTCCCATCCGCGTATCCGTCCGGGTGTGACAGCCCGGGTGCATATCCTCACCGGCCGGGCGGAAAACGCGCTCGCGCTGCCCTTGCCGGCGGTCTTCGGCGACCACGAGACGGGGGAGTGGTTTGTGTTTGTGCGCCCGGTGGACGACGCGGAGGGCGAGCCGGTGCGGACGAGGGTGGAGGTGGGCTTGCGGGACGACCATTTTGTTGAAATCCGCTCCGGACTGGACGCCGCGGCCGAGGTATCCCTGCGGCGTCCGCCGGGGGTGCGTTTGGGGCAGGACAAGTGAGGCCGCGCGCATGAGCACCGGACCGGAGATCCTGCGCTTCGAGCGTGTCGGCAAACGCTACCCCATGGGCGACACGGTGGTGGAGGCGTTGGTGGAGGCGTCGTTTACCCTGAGCGAGGGCGAGTTTGTCGCGATCCTCGGCCCCTCGGGCTCGGGGAAGTCGACTTTGATGCATCTGCTCGGGTTTCTCGATTCACCGAGCTCGGGGGAGTTTTTTTTCGAGGGCCGCCCGGTGACCGCCTTGAGTGAAAACGAGCGAGCGCGGGTGCGGGCGGAGAAGATCGGCTTCGTTTTTCAGTCGTTTAACCTGCTGCCCCGCCTGACGGTGCGGGCGAACGTGGCCTTGCCGCTGGCCTACCATGGCTCGCCGCCGCCGGATGCGGAGGAGCGGGTCGAGCGGGCGCTCGCGCTGGTGGAGATGACGCACCGCGCCGCGCATCGGCCGGGAGAGCTCTCGGGTGGGCAGCGGCAGCGGGTGGCGATCGCCCGGGCCTTGGTAAATGAGCCGCGGCTGATCCTGGCCGACGAGCCCACGGGCAATCTGGACACGCGGACCGCGGCGTCCGTGCTCGAGCTTTTCCGCGAGCTGAACCGGCGTGGTCGTACGATCGTCGTCGTCACCCACTCGCCGGAGCTGGCGGCGCATTTCCCCCGGCAGTTGCACGTGCTGGATGGTCGGGTGAGCGAAGGGAGCGGGCGATGAAACGACTGCTCTCCGGGGTGTGGAATGGATTGGCGGAGATCTGGGGGCACAAGCTGCGCTCTCTGTTGACCATTTGCTGCGTGTTGCTGGGGGTCGCCTCGATGGTTTTGACCACGGGATTCATGGAGGGCTTTTTCTCGACCTGGGAGAAGTCGTTCCAGGAGCGGGGCGGCCTCGAAAAGCTGAGCGGGTCGGCGAAGGAGCTGTCGGAGCGGCAGGCGCCCTTCGCCTCGCTCTCGCCGGGTCTGACCGAGGGGGATGCGCGGGCGCTGAAGGCGCTGGTACCGACCTTGGCGGCGGTGTCGCCGGAGATGGATCTCGCGGAGGCGACCCTCAGCCGGGGGGACAAACGTTACCGCGGCCGGGTGCAGGGGGTGACGGACGCGATTTTCGAGGTGGATCGTTATGACCTAGAGAGCGGACGGCGCTTCTCGGAGCTGGATATGAAGGATCGGGCGGATGTCATCATCATCGGCAGCAAGGTGCGGGAGGATTGCTTCGCGCCGGGCGAGGACCCGCTGGGTTCGATGCTCGATCTCGAGGGACGGCCTTTCCGGGTGATCGGGGTGCTCAAGCACTACGAGCGCTACTATGGCACGTTTAACACGCTGTCGTGGAAGAACGAGGTGGCGTTTATCCCGCTCGGCACGATGGCCAAGGTCGCCCGGAGCGAACAGCTGAGCTCGCTCAACATGAAAACCGATCGCCTGGCCAATCTGGCCCTGACGCGCGACGCGGTGAACAACGTGTTGGCGCTCCGGCATCGGGGGGTGATCGATTTCGAAGTCACCACGAACGAGGCGCAGCTGGCCAGCTTCGCGAGCACGAAGGCGGCCTTTGTGATCGGGAGCAGCGCGATCGCGGGGGTTTCGCTCCTGGTCAGCGGGATCGGCATCATGAATCTGATGCTGGCCTCGATCAACGAGCGGGTGCGGGAGATCGGCATCCGGAAGGCGCTGGGGGCGACGCCGCTGAACATCTTTAGTCAATTCGTCGCCGAGGCGGTGACCCTGAGTTTGGCGGGTGGTCTGGCCGGGGTGACGGTGGCGGTGGCGCTCATCCAAGGGCTCGGCGCGGTGCTGCCGCCAGGGAGCGCGCCGGTGCTCGCGCCTTCCGCCTTCGTGGTCGGCTTCGTCTTCAGCGTGGCGGCCGGGGTGCTGGCCGGGGCCTACCCCGCGGTGCAGGCGGCCAAGCTCGATCCGATCGAGGCCCTGCGGCACGAGTGAGCGAGGCGCGCG
>JBILUB010000162.1:0-6101 GCA_044371245.1 Opitutaceae bacterium | reverse complement strand
GCTCCGCTACACCATGCTCCAAGTGTATTACGACGCCATGTATCGCTGGACGCGCACCGGCCTCCCCATCTGCCGCCCCCTCTTCCTCGCCGCCCCGCAGGACCCCGGCGTGTATGGGAACAACAATTACTACATCGACTCCCAGCTCCTCGTCGGCGACGACTTCCTCGTCGCGCCCATCCTCTTCGCCGCCGAGACCGCCAGCCCCCCCATCAGCCCCACCCGCGATCTCTACCTCCCCGCCGGCTCCGACTGGTACGCCTTCCAGAACAACCAGGCTCCTCTTCTCGGCGCCGTCCAGGGCGGCACCGTCGTCAGCTACACCGCCGGCCTCGACCTCGTCCCCATCTACGTCCGCGCCGGCGCCCTCCTCCCCTTCCAGCAGCTCGAGCAGTGGGTCGGCCAGCTCCCGGCCAATCCGCTCACGATCAACTGCTACCCCGGCCCCGACCGCTGGAGCGACGCGCAGGCGTATCAACTTTATCAGGACGACGGCCTCAGCACCCAGGCGGAGAAAAACGGCCAGTTCCGCCTCTCCCGGATCTACCAGCAGACCCTGAACAACCACGGCCAGGTCACCCGCCAGATTCGCTGGGCCCGCGTCGAGGGCCCCTACAGCCCCCTCGCCCCGTTCAACTACCTCGCCATCCTCGGCAGCATCACCCCCGCCACCCAGGTCACCCGCGACGGCGTCGCCCTCCCCGACGTCGGCGATCCCGGCTCCCTCGCCGCCTCCGCCGTCGACGCGTGGTATTGGAACCCATCCCTCAACATCGTCTTCGTGAAAATTTTCGACGACCGCGCCGACACCACCGTGAGCGCCGCCTACTAAACCCGCCCCCTCCCCCCGCCCCTTTCCACCATGCCCTCTTCCACAAAAAAATCCTCCCCCGCCAAATCCACCGCCGCCAAATCCGTCCCGGCACGGGCCCGCGCCCCCCTCGGCCTCCGCCGTGCCAACCAAGGCGCACGGCCCCAGATCATCTTCACCTCCGACTTCCACGAGCTCGTCACCGGCGACCTGCTGCCCGGACCCTGCGCTCTGCGCTACGACCCCCTCCGCCTGGTCGCCCTCGGCGACGCCGCCCAGGAGTCCCACCACGTCCGCGCCTACGTCCGCTTCCACCCGGGCGGCACCCAGTGGCAAGGCACGCTCGAGCTCCCCGCCGGCCTCCCCCTCGCCGACCTCGCCGATGCCACCGGCCAGGGCTTCATGCTCGCCACCAGCTTCACCATCCCCGAGGGCTGCGACGAGCTCGAGGTCTGGTTCTCCTGCACCCACGAGAGCGGCGAGACCCACTGGGACTCCGACTTCGGCAAAAACCACTGGCTTCGCTTCGGCCTCGCCGACCTCGCCCTCGACTCCGCCCGCGTCATCCCGGCCAAGTCCAAAAACGCCTCTCAGGACCTCCTCGAAATCACCCTCAACACCCGCCCGGAGGTCGAGGACGTGAAGGTACGCTGGCGGGTGACGACCGACTCCACCGTACCCCGCCAGATCAGCGGCCTGGTCGGCCGCGGCGTGAGCGGCGGACGCCAGACCTGGGCCCCTCCATCCGCCGGCATCCCCGTGCCCACCGGCGCCACGCTCGCCTTTGACCTCGTCTACACCGTTCACGGACGCGTCCACACCGACGACAACCAAGGCCGCTGGTACCTCGCCCACTGAGGCGACGGATTTCTCCACCTCGGCCTCGACCCGGGCGGCCGGCCGGCAACCTTGCCCGCATGGCCGCCCTCCCTTCCGACTCCGCTCCTCCCGCCGCCCTCCCCGGCGCCCCCGACGCCGGCTGGCGGCTCGAGCACACCTACGCCGCGCTCCCCTCGGTGCTGCACCGCGCGGTCGAGCCCACGCCTGTTCGCGAGCCCGGCCTCGCGGTGCTCAACCACCGCCTCGCCCGCGAGCTCGGCCTCGACCCGGAGGCCCTTTCCGGCCCCGAGGGCGCGGAAATCCTTGCCGGCAACCGGCTGCCACCCGGCGCCCGTCCCCTGGCCCAGGCCTACGCCGGCCACCAGTACGGTCACTTCACCCCGCTCGGCGACGGCCGGGCCATCCTCCTCGGTGAGCAAATCACCCCGGCCGGCGAGCGCGTCGACATCCAGCTGAAGGGCTCCGGCCCGACACCGTATTCACGCCGTGGAGACGGCCGCGCCGCGCTCGGCCCCATGCTGCGCGAGTATCTGATCAGCGAAGCCATGCACGCCCTCGGCATCCCCACGACCCGCAGCCTCGCGGTCGCCACCACCGGCGAGCGGATCTGGCGCGCGGACGGCCCCCTCCCCGGCGCCGTGCTCGCCCGCGTCGCCGCCAGCCACATCCGCGTCGGCACCTTCGAGTGGGCGGGCGCCATCGCCCGCGAGGCGGGCACCGGCCCCCTGCACGCACTCGTCGAGCACACCCTCGAACGCCATTTCCCCGAACTGCACGCCGCGGAGAACCCCGCGCTCGCCCTGCTCGAGGCGGCTATCGGGCGCCAAGCCACCTTGATCGCCCGCTGGCAGGCGGTGGGCTTCGTCCACGGCGTGATGAACACCGACAACATGGCGCTCTCCGGCGAGACGATCGACTACGGCCCCTGCGCCTTTCTCGACACCTACGACCCCGACGCGGTCTTCAGCTCGATCGACCGGCACGGACGCTACGCCTTTGGCGCCCAGCCCGGCATCGCCCAGTGGAACCTCGCGCGCCTCGCCGAGGCCCTGCTCCCGCTCCTCCACCCCGACCCGTCCCGTGCGCTCGAGCTCGCGACCGCCGCCGTCCAGAGCTTCGGGGACCGTTTTCTCGGCGCCTCCCTCGACGCCCTGCGCCGTAAACTCGGCCTGCTCGACGCCGAAGCCGACGACCGCGAAATGATCGAGGATCTTCTCGCCTGGATGCAGCGCACCCGGGCCGATTTCACCCAAACCTTCGCCGCGCTCTCCACCCCTTCCGCCGCCGACGCACCGCCCCTGGCCCCGAACGACGAGGCATTTCGGCACTGGCACCTGCGCTGGCGACAACGCCTCGCCCGCCAAGCCGGCACTCCCGCCGCTTCCCTCGCCCTGCGCCGCACGGCCAACCCCGTCTTCCACCCTCGCAACCACCTCGTCGAAGCCGCGCTCGGCTCCGCCTCCGCCGGCGACATGGGCCCCTTTCACCGCCTCCTCGAAGTGCTGGCCCGCCCCTTCGACCACGAACGCTCCACCCACGCCGAGTTCGCCGCCTACCTTTCGCCTGCTCCGGCCGATACCGGCCCCTACCGCACCTTCTGCGGCACCTGATCAGCGCCCAAAAACTCCCGGACTCTCCCCTCGTCCCGCAGCGCGACCAACCCCTCTTCGACGAAACCACAGGCGCGCATGGCCGGCAGCTCGTCCTCGATCAAACGCAGGAAACTCGCCAGCGCGGGCCCCTCATGCGGCCAGATCCGCTGCTCGGCGACCCGACGGTAATAGTCCGCCAGCGACCGGTGAAACGAGTAGCCCATCGCCCCGAACGACGCCCCGTAAAGCAGCTCGAAACGCCGCCGCTCCGCCGCCGGCCCACCCGCCTGGATCCTCGCCGCATCCTCCCCCGACACCGGCATCTCCGACGCCCGCCGATGCCACCCTTGGACAAACGCCGCCGTCGCCGGCATAACCACCGGATCCCCGGCCGCGGCCGCTTGTTGCGCCCAGGGACCACCCTCCTCTCGTGCCGCCCCCGGGCCCGCGACAACCCCCGCCGGCCCGCTCCCGAGCCGCTCCGCCTCCCGCTCCGCGCGCAGCCGCGCCCTCCGCTCCTCGGACGGCTTCCGGGCCAGAAACTCCTCCAATGACGACTGATCAAACTCCGTCAACTGCAGCCAACCGCGGCGCAAGCCCCACCACCCCGCCAGCACTCCGGCAAAAAGCCCGCCCAAGTGCGCCAGATGCGCCACATAATCGTCCGACAACATCCCCAGCGCGTCACCGATCGCCCAGACCGCGGCCAAGCCCCACAGCGGCACCTGAAAACTACCAAAGCGCAGCACCGCCCACCACGCGACAGTCACCCGGTTAAAGGGATACATCGCGAGCGCCACCCCCAGGATCCCGTAGACCGCCCCGCTCGCCCCCACCACCGGCCGCCCGTCCCCGATCAGATGCACCGCGCCCGCCGCCACCCCCAGCGCGAAAAAAAGCGGCAGATAGAGGCGATTGCCGATGTTGCCACACACCGCATTACCAAAAATCCAGAGCATGATCATGTTACCCACCAGATGATCCAGCCCGTCATGCAGCCACATGTGTCCGAGAAACCCGCTTGCGGACCAGTCGCTCAGCACCATCGACTCCAGAAACTCGTACGAATACCAGTCCCCGGGCGTGAAATGAAAGATCACCATCGCCGCGATCAGGACCCAGTTCGCTCGGGGATAGTGGAGAAACAAAGTCTCGATCCGGTAGGGAAACAACATGCCGGGGCCCGACTAAACGCACTCCCACCCACCCGCCAAGCCGAGATCCAAAGTCCGTCGCGCCTCGCGCCCGGTCATTCATCTTGCCTCCCCTCCGCGAGCGCCGCTTTGCTGGCGGTTTTCAATTTTTAACCCACCGCCCGCCCGCTCGCACCCGCTCCCCCGCACCACCATGAAAGCCTCCGCCACGCCCGCCGCCTTCCCCCAGCCCGAGATCGGCCGCGCCATGAACGGCGCCGACACCGTCGTCGAGTGCCTCGTGCGCGAAGGCGTGGACGTGATCTTCGCCTACCCCGGCGGCGCCTCGCAAGAGCTCCACCAGGCCTTCGCCCGCCGCGACGACGTGCGCGTCATCCTGCCCCGCCATGAGCAAGGCGGAGTCTTCGCCGCCGAAGCCTACTCCCGCGCCTCCGGCAAGGTCGGCGTCTGCATGGCCACCTCCGGCCCTGGCGCCACCAACCTCGTCTCCGGCATCGCCGACGCCTTCATGGACTCCATCCCCATGATCTGCATCACCGGGCAAGTCTTCTCCAAATTCATCGGCAAGTCCGCCTTCCAGGAGACCGACTTCTTCGGCATGACCCTGCCCATCGTGAAGCACAGCTACCTCGTGCTCGATGCCGCCGACCTGCCCCGCATCTTCAAGGAAGCCTTCTACCTCGCCCGCTCCGGCCGCCCCGGCCCCGTCATCATCGACATCCCGAAAGACGTCCAACAGGCCAAACTCACCCCCGTCTTCCCCGCCACCATCGAGTTCGCCAACAAGAGCCTCACCGAATTCCCCCACGCCACCGACGAGCAGCTCAAAAACGTGCTCGACCTCGTGGCCAAGGCCCGGCGCCCCATCCTCTACACCGGCGGCGGCATCATCTCCGCCGAGGCCTCCGAAGACCTCCGGAAATTCGCCCTCGCGACCAACATCCCCGTCGCCACCACCCTCATGGGCGTCGGCGCCTTCCCCGAGGATCACCCCCTCTCCCTCCGCTGGTTCGGCATGCACGGCAGCGCCTTCGGCAACTGGGCGGTCGACCAGAGCGACCTGCTCCTCTGCTTCGGCGCCCGCTTCGACGACCGCATCACCGGCGCCGTCGATAAATTCGCCCCCGCCGCCACCATCGTGCACGTCGACATCGACGCCTCCGAGCACAACAAAAACAAACGCGTCCAATACCCCGTCGCCTCCGACATCAAGTACGCCCTCAAACGCCTCAACGAGCTCGTCGCCGCGATCAAGTTCAGCCCCCCCGACACCAAAGCCTGGCACACCCAGTGCGCCGCCTGGAAACGCGACTACCCCTTCTCCTTCGAAGAGAGCCGCCACATCGTCCCCCAGGAAGCCGTCGCCCTCCTCCACGAACTCACCAAAGGCGACGCCATCATCACCACCGGCGTCGGCCAGCACCAGATGTGGGCCGCCCAGTTCTACCCCTTCAAGGAACCCCGCCGCTACATCAGCTCCCTCGGCCTCGGCGCCATGGGCTTCGGCTACCCCGCCGCCATGGGCGCCAAAGTCGCCTGCCCCGACAAACAGGTCATCGACATCGACGGCGACGGCTCCTGGGTGATGAACATCCAGGAACTGGCCACCTGCCACATCGAGAAGATCGCGGCCAAGGCCCTCATCCTCAACAACCAGCACCTCGGCATGGTCGTGCAGTGGGAAGACCGCTTCTACAACAGCGT
>JBILUB010000161.1:0-6110 GCA_044371245.1 Opitutaceae bacterium | reverse complement strand
GTCGCCCCTTTTTCATCTGCATATAAATCTTTTTTTATCAAATGCGAATACATCAGGACTTCCTCAATCGGATCCCTGCTGAGCCACCAGGTCGCCGTGCTGGCGCCCGTCACGTCCGCCCGCACCAAGCCGCCCACACCACCGGCACCTTGCAAGCTGCCGGAGAGATCCAGGCCCCAGGTGTAGCGGCGCGTGGTGATCGCGGTGCCCACGGCGACGCGCTCTTCGATCACGTTCCAGCCGTCGTAGACGTACCAGGTGGTCTGGGTGGCGGTCCAGGTGCTGCCGCTACGGGTCGAGACGTCGCTGCGGATGCGGCGCCCCTGGCCGTCGTAGGCGTAGGTGATGCGCTGCGCCCCGTTGGCAGGCAGGATCGGGGTGACGGAGAGGAGGCGGTTTTGCTCATCCCTCCGCCCAGGGGGCACCCGGAGCGATTCGGCCTGCCGGCCAGCGCGGGGCGCGATGCCCTCTCCGCGCTGCCGCGCTTCGTCACCGCCCCAAACGACAGCCCCGCCGAGACCGCCCGACACGAGCTTGCCGTCGGCGTCGTAGGCCAAACGATCCCCGGGCGCGGTGCCGAAGGCGCAGGTGGCCTCGCTCACACGTGCGCGGGCAGCCAAGCGTATCCATAAACCCACGACACGATCCGCGCCGCGGCGCACATAGACTCGCGAGGCGCGGGTGCGGCGGCGGGAAGCGGCGGCGGGCATGGCGCGAAAGTTGGCAGCGAGGGGGCGCTTGGGGAAGCCGCGTTTCGCCGCAGCCGTCGCTTATTTTTTCGCGAGGGCGAGGAAAGCCTCGACGGTCAGCCCGCTCGCGCGGACGAGGCTGCGGAGCGTGCCGGGCGCGGCCTCTTTGTGATCGGGCACGGAGAGCGTAGCCCAGCTGTCGTCTTTCACGAGGATCATGTGACTGCCTTTCTGCCGAGCCAGCTCCCAGCCAGCGCGGCAAAAGCTTTGACCACGGCGCGCCCGCTCAATCTGGGGAGGGTGGGCATCAAACGGCGACTTCGACCTGCCTGGTTTCGATAGTCAGGGGCAGACCACGCTCGGCGCGCACCTCAAGGCAAAGCTCGATGGCTTCGCGGATGTTTTTCAACGCCTCGGGCTTGGTGTCGCCTCGGCTCACGCAACCGGGAATGGCAGGACACTCGGCCACCCACGCGCCGGACTCGTCGCGGTCTATCGTCACGGTAAACTTCATGGTTTTCAGGATGTGATCAGCGCCGCACTTGGCAACCTTCGCGACCGATGGCGCTGGCCTCGACGTGAACGGAGCGAGTCACAAGGGGGATAAACCCACCTATCGCCAATGAAGTCCCGGTGGCGCAGGCCGCCCCCTTGCGGGCGCCCACACGAGGCGACACCCGGAAGAGCGTCCGCGAGCGGACGGCCTACACGCGAACAACGGCTACGACCCGCGGTGAAAGGCGCCACGGCCGGCGCGGGGCGGCGAGGCGCCCGGCCCCAAAGGGTTCGAACCCACGGGCGGGACGCCCGTGCCACCCGGATGCTCCGGCGGTGGCGAAAACTCCACGGGGTCGAGGACCGGCCGAGGAGCGGGTCGAGGGCGACCAAGCCGCCCCGGCCCACTCCGCCGCCAGCGCCCACTCACTCCCCCCGGCTCACTCGGTGACGCGCACGCGGGTCGGGCGGGAGGCGGGGTCGACCGGGGCGTCGTCTTGCCAGACCACGTACTCAAAATCTTCGTTGACCGGCGCGGCCACGATCTCGGCTCCGGCCGGGCCCCAATCGACGAGGTTGGAGCTGAACTCGACGACGTAGGTGATGCCGGGGCTGCGCTCGGCGCGGCGGCGCATGAAGGCGATTTGCAGGCGCCCGGTCTCGGACTCGAACTGGAGGCTGGGCATGCCCTTGGTCCCACCGGTGGACTCGACGGTGAAGAAGCGGTCCTCGGCCACCATGTTGAAGGCGAATTTGAACAGGTTGGGCACGCCGGTGCCGTTGTCGGCCAGCGGGGCGGCGGCGCCGGTCGGGGAGAGCGTGGCGTAGTTTTGGAAACGCCACTCGGCGATGGTCGACCAGGTGCTGACGAGGATGAAGTCGCTCGGGGCGCCGTCGCCACTGACGTTCCGGGCGGTCACGCGGTAGGAGTAAAGGGTGGCGGGAGTGGCGGAGTTGTCGGTGAAGAAGGTCTGGCCGACGCCGGTCGTGCCAACGAGCGCCCAGGTCGTGCTGGGGGTGCGGCGCTCGATCGAATAGGTGGCGGCGCGCTCGGCGCCGATCCAGCTAAGGGCGACGGCGCGCGAGGAGTTGGCGGTGCCGGTGATAAAGGGCACGGTGCCGGGGAGGGCGGGGAGCGCGCCGCTGACCTCCACGTTGTCCAGCGCCCAGGTATCGAAGCCCTCCCCGGAGTGCTGCAGCTGCATCCAGCGGAAACGGGTGGCCGAGGAGCGGGCGGCGAGGGGCACGGGGAGGTCGTAGGCCGTCCAGGTGCTGTGGTTGGGGAAAACGGTGTTGATCGTGGCAAAGGTCTGCCATGCGCCGCCGGCGAGCGCGTACTGCACCTGGAGGGTCTCGCCGGTCTCGGAGTTGTCCCAGTAGGTGATGCCGTCGACGGCGCTGTTGCCCGCGCGCACGAGGAAACGAAGCGAGCCGCCGAGCGAGAGATCGAGGGGGGCGAGGGCGGCGCTGCGGGTGCCGGACCCGCCCATCCAGAGGGCCTTGCCGGAGTGGAATCCGGCCGGGCCGCCGAGGGCGGTGGCGCCGGTCAACTCGCTCCAGACGGGGTAATCGATGTCGGGGTCGAAGTCATCCCGGGCGATGACGCCGATGGCGGCGGCCCGGACGGCGAGCTCGGCGGAGGGCGTCTCGCCGCGCGCGTTCACGGCGACGACGCGGTAGGTGTAGAAGACGCCGACCGAGACGGTGCCGTCGACCACGGTGACGGTGTTGGCCGGGAGGGTCGCGACGGTCGACCAGGCGACCTCGCCGACGCGACGCTCGACCCGGTAGGAGCTCTCGTCGCCCGCATCGGTCCAGGAGAGGCGGATCTCGGTAGCGGAGAGGACGGAGGCCTCGAGCGCTGCGGGCGCCGTGGGCAGGGGCAGCTGGGGCGTGGTGGCGAAACGGTTGTTCGAGGTGGCGCTGCCGACGGAGTTGAGCGCGACGATGCGATAGACGTAGGTCATCGCGGGCGAGACCGTGAAGTCGATGTAGTTGGAGGCCGGAGCGGTCAGGGTGGCGACGGTAGCCCAGGGACCGGAGGCGGATGGAGCGCGCTCGACCCGGTAAGTCTCGACGCGGGCGGCGCTCGTCCAGTTGAGGGGGACGGAGGAGTGCCCGACGCCCGAGATGAAGGCGAGGGTCGGCGCGCTCGGGGGGATCTGCGGAGTGGTGAGGCTGACCACGTCGGAGGCGAGGGAGGAGCCGAGGAGATTGGTGGCGACGAGGCGGTAGGCGTAGGCGGTGTTGCTCGCGACGGTGGCGTCGGTGTGGGAAAGGGCGGAGCCTGCGAACGTGGCCACGGTGGTCCAGGCGCCATCGGCGCCGAGGCGACGCTCAAGGACGTAGCCGGCCGCGCGCGCCGCGGGGGCCCAATCGAGCTTGATCTGCGCGGCGCCGAGGACCGTGCCGCTCAACGCGGGACGAGCCGGCACGTCGAAGACGACCTCGACCTCGGCGCTCGGAATGGAGCTGAGGCCGCCATTCGTGGCGGTGACGCGATAGGCGTAGGAGTTGCCCACGATCGGCGAGTTGTCGGCAAAGCTGGTCCGGCTGGTCGTGGTCGAGCCCAGCGCCGTCCAGGTGCCGGCCGGAAGCAGGCGCCGCTCTACGGTGTAGGCGGTCTCGCCGGAGATGTCGCCCCAGGTGAGATCGACACGACTGGCGGTGGCGACCGCGGCCGCGAGTCCCGACGGCGCGGCGAGCGTCGACGGGGCGAGGACCTGCAACTGCTGATTCAAAACGTAGAAGGCCGGGAGGCCATTTTCGGCGTGGGTGATGCCGAGCAGGCGAGAGCCGGGCAACGCGAGCAGGTGGCCGGGCGTGCCGGGGACTTGGCGGGTGGCGCCGGCTCCGTAGGTCGGGGAAAGCCATTGTTGAAACTGGGTGGCTCCGGAGTCGGCGCGCACCGAGTAGAAACCGTCGCTGCCCCAGGCGCCGTCGGTGAAGCTGTTGCCGAGTGCGCTGCTCACGAGGTCCAGGGTCTGGCCGTCGTGCATCACACCGGAGCCGAGCACGACCAAGCCGCCACTGGGGCTGACGCGGATCGGGTAGGTGAAACCGGTGGAGGTATGGAGCGGAGACTCCATCTTGGTGCCGAGCGCGCCGCGGATCAGGCCGGTGTAGACACTGCCGTTGGCGTTGATCTGGCGCCAGTGCAGATCGTTCGGCGACAGATTATCGCGAAAGAAATACATCTTCTGATTCGCCGAGCTCCAGACGTAGTGGCGGGAGTAATCGTTGCCACCCGCGGTGCTGACCAGGGTTCCGGTTCGGGAGTAGGTGCGGTGGGTATCCCAAGAGCCGGAGTTATCCACGGCAAAAAGGTAACCATCGGCGGCCGCGAGGCCGCGGGGCGCGGACGGCAACTGGGCGAAAGACACCTCGACCCAGGGGGCGACGTCGAGGTCGATGCGGCGGATGAGCCCCGAGGGATAGGCGGTGTAGATGCTGTCGTTTTCGGCCGAGTAGGCGACAAAGTCGGGTGCGGCCAGCAGAGGGATGCTGGAGAGAAAAGCTTGGCTGCCGCTGTCCCAGCGGAAAATCGATTGATGGGCCCGGCTCAACAGGTGGAGCACACCGACGTCATCCACGAAGACGTCATCCGGGATAAAGGGCAGTCCCACCGGGTCGGCCGGGGCGCCAGGGCTGGGCGCATCGAGGTCGTCGAGCAACACGGACTCGATGCCGATACCCGGGCCAACCAAGGGGCGAAACACGAGGACCTCGTCACCCGTGACCGCGATGGCCTTGCCCTCATGGGCGAGGGTGCGGCTGCCGGCGGGGCGCAGGGTGTTGGTGTAGGCTGTGAGGATGTTGGTGGACAAGACCACGGGCACATCCGAGCCGACAAAGTCGAGGTCCGTCACCGCGCCGTCGAACGAGAGCGCATGCGTGAGGTTGGCCGAGTGGTACACGTGACCTGCCGAATCGGCGAAACGGGTGCCGCCCGGGAAAACCCAGGTGCGGTCACCGATCGTATACTCGCCGTGGTGAGGGCTGCCGCCACCGCCCACGAAGGTGCCGTCGGCGCGATACTCGACATAGGTCACATCGGCCGGGGAAATGCCCTGACTAACACCGAGGAGCCGCTTGTTCTCGCGCGAGATCGAGGCCCCATGCATCGAGTCGATGTAGCGTTCGAAGGTAGCGATCTGGGCGAGCGTGGTCTTGTTCACGCTGATCACGCGGGCGTAGAGGCCCCCGGAATGATTCACCAGAAGCACGTTGCCATCGATGAAGAGGCTCTGGACGGCATCCGGGGCGGTGAGGACCTGCTGCTCGGCGCCGCCGGTGGCGTCGTAGCGATAGACGCTTTGATCGTAGGCGACAAAAAAGCTTCCCCCATCGACCGCGGCGGCCGACAAGGCGCCTCGTGTGCTCGGCAACACCACCGGTGCCAACCAAGTCCGAGTAGCCAAGTCATACCGCTCGATTTTCGCCGGAGTGGAGACGAAAAAATGCAACACGTCCCCGACGCGCTCCGTGCTTAACCAGTCGTCCGCACGGACGTGGACGGTGCCGAGCACCAAGACACAGACCAAGACCCACCAGCGGCAAATTGACTTCATTACGGGGATTGAGGATTGGGAGCGCATGAGTAGGAACCCCCATCTCCGAAGCCATCCTGAAATTTCCCGGGCAGGCCCCACGCGATGAACCGAACACTCCACCAACTCCGTAAACACCTGCTCCTCCTTGGTTTTTTTGGCGGACTGCTTGTTCTGGGAATTTTTCAGGTAAATCGTCCACGGGACGGTTTCAAGCCCGGCGCCCGCTCCCCCGAACCGAGCCCAGGCGCCGCTCCCGCCACTCACGAAAAGACAAGCCCCACGATCGGGCAAGCGTCCGACCTGGCGCGCTCCGAACACGACGGGAAACTTTTCCTCCACCCCGATCCCGAGGACGCGATCGAGGTCCCGACCG
>JBILUB010000299.1:0-3736 GCA_044371245.1 Opitutaceae bacterium | reverse complement strand
GCTCCAGAACCTTTTCCAACTGCTCCCCGAGTTGGCCGCGGAAGGGGCCGGCAAATTGTCCGCAACCCAAGCCCGGCACCGTGACAAAGGCCCGAACGCCGAGGCGCGTCGCATGATCTTGGATGTAGGCGAAGACCGGCCGCAGGCGCCGAAAGTAGAGCGCGGCGAATCCGGCCAAATCGAGTTGCCCGTCGGGCGTGGTCGCCGCCGCCCAGTCGGCCGGCGGGTGGCCGCACTCGTTGCGGAGAAGCGCGCCCGGGGTGAAAACGAGCGTGCCCGCGAAGGGTCTTGAGTGGACGACCGGGTCTTGATGCCGGCCATCGTCATACACGGTGACGTCGGCGGCGACGGAGAGGTCGCCGAGCAGCGAGAGTTCCTGGAGCGTCCAGTCGCTGCCGTCCCCGCGCACCGCGCTTTCCGCAAAGATGCAGGGCTCTTTCGTGTCGAGCAGGCCCCAAAGCAGGTCATCCGCTGTCAGCTCCGACAGGAAGCTTGAGCGCAGTGTCTCAGTGAGACGTTTGCCCGGGTGGACGCGTCCGGAGCGGAGCGCGGCGGCGTAGTCGGCGATTCGGGCTCGAGTGTCCGCAGGCAGGATCAAGGTGCAGGACATGACGGGGAACGGGGTGCGGGAGGCGGCGGGAAAAGCGGAGGCGGAAAATTCAGCCTTGTCTTGGTTTGGTCAAAGAGACCAAACAAGGGCATGCCCGTCAATCAAGCCCTCATCACCACTCCCACCGACACCGACGCGTATAAGTTTTCGATGGCGCAATATGCCCTGCACCAGGCGCCGACCGCGATGGTCGAATACAAGTTCGTCAACCGCAGCCAGGTGGATCTCCGTCCCCTCCGCGACGATATCCGCGAGCAGATCGACGCCTTGGCCAATCTGACGTTCAGCGAGGAGGAGATCGCCCACCTCGGCCGGCATCCGTGGTTCGCGCCGGACTTCCTGATGTTTCTGCGGATTTTCCGTTTCGATCCTCGCTCGGTGCAGATCACGGAGCGGGAAGGCGCGCTCGACATCCGGGTCGAGGGGCCGTGGCTGCATCGGATCTTCTTTGAGATTCACGTCCTCGCAATCGTCACCGAGCTGCACTTCCGGCGCAGCTTCGCCCCGGCGGAGCGCGAAGCCGCCTACGCGGCGGGACTGACGCGCCTGCGCGAAGAGCTGGGCGTGGTGAAGGCCTTCGTGAAGCGCCACGGCGACTCGAAGCCCTTTCGCCTGATCGAAATGGGCACGCGTCGTCGCGTGAGCCGCGAATACCAGGCCCGGGTGCTCGACCTCTTGCTGGCGGAGATTCCCGAGCAGCTCTTCGGCACGAGCAACGTGAACTTCGCTCGCGAAAAAGGCATCCGCGACATTGGCACGATGGCTCACGAGTTCCTGCAGATTCATCAACAGATCGGCCCGCGCCTGGAGTGCTCGCAGAAGGCGGCGCTCAAAGGCTGGGTGCAGGAGTTCCGCGGTCACCTCGGCGTCGCGCTCACCGATGTCATCACCTACGACGCGTTCCTGCGCGATTTCGACCTCTACTACGCCAAGCTCTTCGACGGCGTGCGGCACGACAGCGGCGACCCCTTCGTTTTCGGCGAAAAAACGATCCAAAAGTTCGAGAGCCTCGGCCTCGATGCTCGGAACAAGGTCGCGGTCTTCAGCGACAGCCTCAACCTTCGCAAAGCGCTGCTCCTCTGCGAGGCCTTCGAGGGCCGCATCAAGACCTCGTTCGGCATCGGCACGACGCTCACCGCCTCGATTCCCGGCTACAAGGCGCTCAACGTGGTGATGAAGCCGCTCAAGGTAAACGGACGTCCGGTCGCAAAAATCTCGGACGCCCCGGGCAAGAGCATCTGCGACGATGCCCAGTTCCTCGGCTACCTGCGCAGCGTGTTCCGCGTCGGCGCCGAGCCCGAGCCAATCGCGCTCCCGCCCGAGGTCGCCCGACTCCGCGAGGCCTTTATCCAAGCCGCCTGAGTTACCATTTAGCTCATGAAGACCCTCGTCCTTGCCGCCGCCGCGCTCAACACCACGCCCAAGGACTGGGCGGGGAATCGCGCAAAAATCCTCACCGCTCTCGAAGAGTCGCGTCGCCGCCGCGTTCACTTCGTCTGCCTGCCTGAACTCGCCATCACCGGCTACGGCTGCGAAGACGAGTTTCACGCGCCCTACGTCGCGGAACTCGCGCTCGCCATTTTGGAGCGAGACATCGTTCCGGCCGTTGTCGGGCTCGGGGCGGCCGTGGGGCTGCCGCTCAGCTTCGGCGGCAGCACCTACAACGTCATCGCGATGATTTACGACGGCACGCTGCTCGGCTTCACCGCCAAGCAGAACCTCGCGGGCGATGGCATCCACTACGAGCCGCGCTTCTTCAAACGCTGGCCGCAGGGCCGCAGCGTTATCTTTACCACGCCAACGGGCCGTTCGGTGCCTCTGGGGGACTTGGTTTACGACCTCGGCGGCGTCCGATTCGCGATGGAGATCTGCGAAGACGCCTGGGTGGCGGGTCGCCCAGGTATCAGCCATTCGCGTCACGGCGTGGACGTGTTGCTCAACCCGTCGGCCAGCCACTTCGCCTTCGGCAAAACTCTAACGCGCGAGCGCTTCGTCCTCGAAGGATCGCGCGCCTTCAACTGCGCCTACGTTTACGCCAATCTCCTCGGCAACGAGGCCGGCCGGGCGATCTACGACGGCGATTGCTTCATCGCCAGCGCCGGGGGCGTGCGGGCCTATGCGCCCCGCTTCAGCTACGCGCCCTTCACCCTCACCGTGGCGACGGTTGACATTGAGCAAAACCGCGTTGGCCGGGCGCGGCTTGCCAGCTACGAGCCGGAGCTGACCGAGCAGGGGCGCGTGACGCACCCCGTGCGATGGGAGCCGACGGGCTCGCCCCTTTCGCCGGTCGTGACGCGCCCCACTCCGACCAAGGAGGAGGAATTCGGCCGGGCCGTCGCACTAGGGCTCTACGACTACCTGCGAAAGACGCGCTGTCGCGGCTACGCCCTCTCGCTCTCGGGCGGCGCGGACTCGGCCGTTTGCGCTGTGCTGGTCGTTCTGATGGTGCGCTTCGCCGACGAGGCCGCCCGAGCCGAGCTGGCAAAGACCGCCGGCCTTCCGGCTGACGCCGACGAGCGTGCCCTGCTGGGCCGCTTGCTTGCCTGCGCCTATCAGGCCTCGGCCAACAGCAGCGAAACGACGCTGGAAGCCGCACGGGCCGTCGCCGCCGAGTTGGGCGCGCGTTTCGTCGCCTTCGACATCATGCCACTCGTCACCCACACCGAGCGCCTGCTCGCCGACTACCTCGGACGTGAGCTGGATTGGGAGCGCGACGACATTACCCGGCAGAACATCCAGGCCCGCGTGCGCAACCCGCCGATCTGGGCTATCGCCAACGCGGAGAATTTTCTCCTCCTCACGACCAGCAACCGGAGCGAGGCGACGGTCGGCTACTGCACGATGGACGGCGACACCGCCGGCAGCCTCGCCCCGGTCGCCGGCATCGACAAGGTGTTCCTCCGGCACTGGCTCGTGTGGGCGCGCGACGCCTACCAGTTGCCGGCGCTCGACCTCGTGGTTCGCCAAGCCCCGACCGCCGAACTCAAGCCCGGCACCTACCAGCAAACGGACGAGGCGGATCTCGGCGGCTCCTACGCCCTCATCAACCGCATTCAGAAACTGCTCGTGGTGGAGAAAAAGAGCCCTCGCGATATCCTTGAGGTCCTTGTCAGCCCCGCGGAGTTC
>JBILUB010000160.1:0-6191 GCA_044371245.1 Opitutaceae bacterium | reverse complement strand
TGGTTTGTGAGCGTGCCCTCGGCTCGTTCGCCCCCTGCGAGGACGGCTTTTTGAAGGCCGGATCCTTTAGAAACATCCGGCCCGGCGGGGAGCCGGAGCGGGCATAAGGTCAGGGGCCGTGGCGGGAGAGGACCTGCTGCCAGAGCGCTTCCGCTTTTTCCGCGGCGAGGAGGCGGGCGCGGGTGACCTCGGCCTCCCGGGCGGCGAGATTTTGCGCGGCGATGCGGGCGAGATCGTCGAGGTTGTAGAGGTAGACGTTGTCGAGCTCGGTCACTGCGGCCTCGATGTCCCGGGGGAGGGCGAGATCGAGAAAGAGCCAGGGCTCGGCGCGGCGGCGGACGCGGGCAGCGGAGACATCGGCCGCGCGCACCACCGCTTCGGGCGCGGCGGTGGAGCCCACGATGATGTCGTAGTCGGCCAGGTGGCGAGGGAAGAGCTCAAAGGGGAGCGCCGTGGCGTCGAGGGCCTGGGCGAGGGCGAGGGCGCGCTCGGCGGTGCGGTTGGAGACGGTGAGCGCGGCGGCTCCGCGGGAGCGGAAGGCCTTGGCGGTTTTCTCCCCGATCTCGCCGGCTCCGAGCAGCAGCACGCGGGCCGAGGCGAGGTTGCCAAAAACCGTGCTGGCGAGCTCGACGGCGACGTTCGCCACGCTGACCTGGCCCTCGTTCAACGCGGTGTGCGTGCGGATGTGTTTCGCGGCCTGGAACGCTTTTTGAAACACGCGGTTGAGGATCGGACCGGCCAGACCGGCGTCGCGCGCGGCCGAGTAGGCGTCCTTCACCTGGCCGAAGATTTCATTCTCGCCGAGGAGCTGGGACTCGAGGCCGGCGGCGACCGCGACGAGGTGGCGGATGGCGGCGGCCCCGGTGTCGTGGGCGCGGATGGCGGCAAAGTCCTGCGGGGTGATCCCGGTCGTCGCGCAGAAAGACTCCTCGAGCGCGCGCAGGGCCTCCGGGGAGGCGGCCACCCCGTAGAGCTCGACGCGGTTGCAGGTGTTCAGGACCGCGAGCTCGGGCAGGTCGGCCGGGCGCAGACGGCGGCGCAGCTCCTCGACCCGTTCGGGGGGCAGGGCGAGTTTTTCCCGGACGGCCAGAGGGGCGGTTTGGTGGCTGGCTCCGAGGTGAAAGAGGAGGGGACCGACGGGGTGGGGTGCGCTCATCGCGAGGCGGGCTGCGGGGCGTCTGGGGCGGGACGGCTGGAGTCGACCGGGGAGATCGAGAGCAGCGCGGCGAGAAAGAGGAGGGCGCAGGCGAGCGCCCAGCGCCGGCCCACGAGCCGGCGGGCGAGGCGCAGGGCGAGGGCGAGCGTGTAGGCGATGAAGACTCCCACCGTGGCGAGGAGCTTCGGCAGCTCGACCGAGGCCGGTTCGCGGAGCCAGTAGACGGAGCCGACCGCCAGCGAGGCGGCCAGGAGGACCACGCCGGTGGCGAGCAGGCGGAAGCCGATGTGATCCAGATCGCGGATCGGGGGCAGAAAAGCGTAGGGCCCGTCGACACGTTTATGGCGCAGGCCGTAGTCCCGAAACCAATACATCCCCGCGACCAGCGCGAGCAGACCAAAGACTCCGTAGCTGAAGAGGGCCAGGGCGGCGTGAAACTCGATCCAGGGGTTGCCGCCGAAGATCTGCACCCGCTGGACCGCGTCCCAAGCCGGCACGAGCAGCGATCCGAGGGACAAGCCCGCGGTCAGGAGCGCGGTGCCGTAGCCGAGGAGGCTGAGGCGAAAGGCGGGGCCGACGACCAAGTAAAGTGTCGCCGTCGACCAGGCGGTGAATTGCACCAGTTCGAAGGTGTTGCCCAGCGGGCAGCCTTTTACTTCGAGGCCGCGGAGGTAGAGGCCCGTGGTCTGGAGCAGGTAACCGGCCACGAGCGTGAAGTACATCACTCCGCTTGAGTGACGGCGCTCGCGCAGCAGCGAGAGGGTACCGAGCACGACGCCGGCGAGGTAGCAGGCGGCGGCGAGCCAGAGCCAGGTGCGGTCGGTAATCGGCATGAGACGAAGGAACACCCAAAACAGGAAACGGCTCGAAAGGAAGCCGGACTCGCGTGAAGATGCGGGCGACTGCACCGGGGAGCGGCGGAGTGCCGAGTCGATTACCTATTGCAATTAAACTGCCTGACTTAGCCTCATAATAAAATTCTTAATAATCGACACCGTAGTGACGAATGTGACACCCGAGCCGTCATGCCCACGCCCCAGAACACCCCGTCTCCCAGCTCAGGTCCCGTGTCGCTGGTCAAGGGTCGGCCGACCACGCTAAAGGACGTGGCGATGCGGGCGGGGGTTTCCCAGGCGGCGGTCAGCGTGGTCTTGCGGGGCAAGGAGGGAAAGATCGCCGTCTCCACGGAAGTGCGTGAGCGGATTCTTCTCGCTGCGAATGAATTGGACTATCGCAGGAGCCGCTCAGCACGGCTCATAAAGATGGGCCGGACCAACCTCATCGGTTTCGTCACCACCAACTTTGCTCAGCGGAGTGGGAAGCTGGCAAACCACGTCACCTACCCGTTCATGGTGGGACTCAACCAGGGGCTGATCGGAGAAGATTTTCGCACGGTGATGGTCGATTTGAGGGAGTTGGAGGCGGGTTCTGAAGGCTTGCTGCCCCCGGCCCTGCGCGAGCGGATGTTTGACGGGCTAGTGGTTCAAATCGGCCTTTCGCCGCGGGCGGTGGAGCTGATCAAGTCCTGTGGTTTGCCCACCGTCTTTCTCGACTCGGGGATCTCCGAGCCGGAGCGCTGTATTTGCCGGGACGAGTCCCAGGTCGGCCGAGTCGCGGCAGAGTTGTTACTCGATCTCGGGCACCGACGTATCGCCTTTTTCCATACCGCCAGACATTGGCATTTATATCAAAACGCGCGGCACGTGATCGACCATCACAGTTTTGTCGCGAGGATCGAGGGCTTCGAATCGGCGCTGCGGTCACGCGGCCTCGAGCCGATGCATCTCGTCAACGAGCCCGCGCCCCAGGCTCTGGCGCGGCGCCTGAAGGATGAGCGCATATCGGCGGTGATTTTTGGCGGTGGGCAGGTTCTGCCAGGTTCCTTGATGCCGGCCCTGATAGCGGCCGGATTGCGTGTGCCGGAGGACATCTCCTTGTTGAGCTGCGACGTGGAAGCCCGCCTCGGCTCTTCGGAGTTCGAGATGGGCGGAGTGTTGTTTGATCGCTTCGAGGCGGGGTACGCCGCGGCCAAAATGATCCTTCGGCAGTTATCGGACCCCTCAGCCAAGGTGCCGAGCCTCATGCTGCCTATCGTGGGACGCTTGGGAAGCACCGTGACCTCTGCGCGCGAACCCGGCTAAAAACTAGGTTTGTCTGGGAGATAAACTCGTCGCGAGCCAGAGGAGACACCCGCTCGGCCAAGGCGACCGAGGCGGAGGTGGACCAGTCCCGCAGCGGCTGCGGGATGCCACCGAGCGCGACGCCCGCCCAGCGGGTTTACCCTCTGGTCTACGCTGAGGATGGGGTTATCTACCAGACCCATCCTAGGCTGCTGAGGCAGATAAAAATCTTTTAATCCATTTTTAATCTAGGATTAATAAATCTATAATAATCATCACCTTGTAAATGTAACTGCGGGTCCTTGGTTGAGTTGCCAGGCGGAGCTGAAGTGGGAGCTATTCCCTTCGAATAGTTACCATCCCTCTCTCGTATGATCTCCTCACCCCGCCTCGGCTTGGCTCTGTTGTCCCTGTTGTTTGCTTTCGCGGTACCCGCTGCTTTCTCCGCGCCGCTGCGCTGGTCCGACCCCGCGACCTGGCAGCGACCGGGCTTTCGCGTCGCCACTTGTAACGACCTTTCCTGTGCCTGCGTGCCGGACGTGCCGATCGCGGGCAAAAACGTGACCATCCCGGCGGGCGCCGAGGTGCTGCTCGACGTGGACCCCCCTGTGCTCTCCGGCCTGATGGTAGAGGGTACGCTCGTCTTCGAGGACAAGCCCGGCGTCGGTCTCTCCGCCCATCACATCATGATCATGGGCACGAGCGCGAAGCTCTCCGTCGGCACCCCCTCTGCCCCTTACGTCAATCAGACGCACATCACCCTCCACGGCACAGACAGCATCCTCAACGTCACCGGTGAACCCGCCCCCTGGAACAGCGGCAACAAGTTCCTCATGCCCATGGACGGTGGCACCCTCTCCCTCCACGGAGCCACCCGCGCCAAAAAATCCTGGACCAAAATCTCCGCCAACGCCGCTGTCGGGGCCACCACCATCCAGGTCGTCGATAGCGTCACCGCCACCGGCTGGCAGGTCGGTGACCGCCTCGCCATCGCCCCCTCCGGCTACTTCGCCACCGAGGCCCAGGAGGTCCAGATCACGGCGATCTCCGGTCGCAACATCACCTTCACCCCCGCCCTTCTCCACCCCCGCTTCGGCGACCTCCAGACCTACGGCGGCCAGACGATCGACCAGCGCCCGCCCGTCGGCCTGCTCACCCGCAACATCAAGGTCCGCGGCGCGGCCGACTCCGACGCCGAGCGCTTCGGCGCCCACGTCATGGTCATGGGCGGCCTCGGCGGTCGCCCCACCGCGAAGGCCTACATCGAAGGCGTCGAGTTCTCCCGCTCCGGCCAGGCCGGGAAACAGGGCCGCTACACCTTCCACTGGCACTGGGTCGGCGACGCCACGGGCCAGTATTTCCGCAACAACTCCGTTCACCACGCCTTCCAGCGCGCCGTAAACGTCCACCGCACATCCGGCGTGCTGGTCGAGGACAACGTCGCCTTCCAGGTCCAAAACCATAACTACGTCTGGGCCGAGGACGGCCACGAGACCGAGTTCAACAACCTCTTCCGCCGCAACCTCGCCATCCAGGTCATCCAGCCGGAACTGGTCGACATGGCCTTCGGCGAGCGCGACAGCGGCGGTCTTAACGGCCAGACCACCCAGGAAGAGTGGCGCACGTCTGGTTTCTGGGGTCGCAACCTGCCGCACACCTTGGTCGACAACTACGTCTCCGGCGTCCAAGGCGGCATGGGCTACTTCTTCGACGTGGGCAACTCCGACGCCCCCGAGCCCAAAATCGCGTTCTTCCGCTTCCAAAACAACACCGCCGCCGCCGGCACCGATCGGCACTCCGGCCTCTCCCCGTTCAACGACCTCTATCCTCCCCTCGTCCGCGGCGTCGGTCTCTTCGTCCGCAACCGCAACGCGGGCGACCTCGATTTCACCGGCTTCCAGGGCTTCAAAAACAAACTTGGCGTCTGGACCGAGAACGCCAGCCACACCGTTCGCGGCCCCGTCCTCGCCGATAACGGCGGCGCGATCATGCCGCTGCTTTCCCGCGTGGAAGATGCCCTCATCGTCGGCGCCTCGGCCAACACCTATGGCCATGACGTTCGGGTGCGAAACACCGCCACCACCGAGATCGGGGCCGTGCGTGCGCAGTTCGCCGGCATCCTGACCTTTCCCGGCCAGGGCGGTCTCAAGCATGTCCGCGCCCAAAACGTGCGCGTCTTCAACGCCCACTCCGCCATCACCGTCCACGACAACTCCTCCTACTTTGGTGGTTACTTCAGCGGCATCACCACCGATTCCTCCACCCTCCCTGTCAGCGCTCTGAGCCTCTACCACGGCGCCATGCTCGACGCCGACGGCCTGCTCGACACCGCCACCCCCCGCCGCCCCACCTGGGTCACCTTTGGCGACCCCTGGTTCATCAACGTTCACTCCACCTACAACCCGCGCCTCGCCGCCTGGGTCACTCCGGAGCTCGGCCGTCTGATCCGGCCCGCGTCCGCGTCCGCCTTCCTGCCCTACGGACCTGTCGCCGGCTCCGTCGCCCTCACCGACGCGCGACTCGGGGTACGCGCCACCGGCCCCGGCGGCTGGGCACTCCCCGTCGACTACACCGTCACGCCCGACACGATTCTCGAGTTCACCGCCCGCGAAAACCACCTCCACGGCGAGGAGCTCTGGCACTACGCCGGCCTCGGCCTCGACGAGGACCTCAATCCCGCCAACGGCCGCCGTCTTTTCGGCCTGGAGAAGAATCAGGACAACGACCTCCAAAACCGCCCCTTCCCGGGCTACTCCGTCGAGGAGGTAAAGCCCTTCCAGGCGCCCAACCTTTTCCGTGAGCCAGGTCGGACCTATCGTATCCCCGTCGGCCGTTTCTACACCGGACAAATGCGCTACCTGGTCTTCTACGGCGACGCCCGCACCAGGCCGGAGTTAGCCGAATTCGCCCTGCGC
>JBILUB010000014.1:0-17680 GCA_044371245.1 Opitutaceae bacterium | reverse complement strand
CAGCGCGGCCTCGGCCTGGGCCTGGGCGGCCTCGCGTTCGCCGAAGCGTCGGTCAAGGGCCACGAAGCTCGCCTCCCGCTCGGCCAGAACAGCGCCGCGGGCGCGCAGTTGCTCGGCCTCGGCGTCGAGATCCTTGCGGATGTCGGCGAGCGCGGCCTCGCGCCCGGCGAGACCGAGCTCGGCCTTGGCGAGTTCCGCGGCGCGCTTTTTGTGGGTATCGAGGGAGCTCGCGGCCTCGGCCTTGGCGGCGGCCAGGGCGGTCGCCTCGGCGACGAGTCGCGCGGCCTCGGCCTCGATCCGCTGACGCTCGGCGGCGAGCGCGGCGCTTTGCTCGGTCGCGGCCGCCTGGCTGGCGGCGAGGGTGAGCTGGGTGGCGGCGAGTTGCTGCTCACGGGCGGCCAGCGCGAGATCCCGGGCGTGGAGGTCGGCCTCGGCCTGGGCGACTTTCTTGCGCTGGGCCTCCAACATCTTCTGGGCGGCGATGAGACCGGCTTCGCGCTCGGCGAGGCTGGTCTGGGCGACGGCGAGTTCACCGGACTTTGCGGTGGCGGCGGCCGTGGCGGCGGCGGCGGCGGCCCGCTCGCCTTCCAGCCCTGCGCGATCGGCCGCGATGCGCCGGGCTTCTTGTTTCAGGCGGGCGTCCTCGGCCTCCAGTTCGGATTGGCGGGCGGCAAAGGTCTCCTCCTCGGCCCGCACTCGGGAAAGCTGGGCCGCCACCTTTTTCTCCTGGGCCAGCACGGACTTCTCGCGCACGGAAAAGTTGTCCTCCTTCTCGTCCACGGCTCTCTCGCGCGCGGCGAGGGTCGCTTGGGCCGAGGCGACCGCGGCCTCCCGCTCGGCGAGGGTGGTCTCGATCACTTTTAACTCGGCCTGGCGTTTTTGATGGAGCCGCACCGAGTCCCCGGCCTCGAGCTTGGCCTGCGCGAGCTCGGACGCCTCGTCGGCGAGGCGATTGCGCTCGGCGGCGATTTGGGCACGAGCGGCTTCCAGCTCGGCTTCCCGGGCGGCCAACTCGGCCTGCGCCTCGCCCCGGGCCTTGCCGGCGCGCTCGGCGGCGGTCGCGGCCTGGGTGGCCATGGCGCGCGCGGCTTCCAGCTCGGCCTTTTGCTGCGCGAGGGTCTGACGCTCGGCGGCCAGGGCGGATTCACGCTCGGCGAGGGCTGCTCGGGCGGCGTCAAGTTCGGCGCGGAGGGGGCCGAGCGCCTGATCGGCGGCCACCAGATCGGTGGAGCGTTTGGTCTGGAGCTGCTTTTGGGCTTCGAGCTCGGCCAAGGCCTCGTCCAGCCGACTCCGCTCCTGGTCCAGGCCGGTCCGGGCGCGGGAGAGCTCGACCTCGGTGGCGGCGAGGGCGCGCTCGCGTTGGCCGAGGCGATCGGCCTGGGCGCGGACCTCTCGCTCGGCGGCGTCACGGCGCTCGGTCTCGTCCTGCAGCTGCTTTTGCAGGCGCTCACATTCGGAGCGTATCTCTTCGAGGGCCGAAGAGGCGGCGGGACCGCGCGGGCCCGGCCCCGGCGTGGGAAAGGGCTGGGAAGAGGGCCTGACTTCACCCGCCAAAAAGAGCGTCATCTCCTGCCGGTAGTGCTGGGTGATGACCGCGGTGTGCCCATTGAGCCGGGGCTGGAGCAACTCGGTCGCGCGGGCAAAAAAGGCACCGAGGTTTAGCGGCGGATGAAAGAGATCGCGGACGCCGAGGCGAATGGCCCGGACGATCACGTCCATCTCGGGCTTCGCGCAGAGGAGGAGGATGGGGGCGCTGCGCTGGTGGCTGCGGACGTTCTCCGCCAGGGTCAAAGGGTCTTTGCCGAGCTTCGAGCCGTCATGAATAATCAGATCGAACTGCTCGGTCTTCAGCGAGGTCTCCAGGTCGACGGACGACAGGATATCGCGAACGTATAATCCAGTTTCCACGGCGACGTAGGCCTTGGCTTGAAAGACGTCGGGACCGGTGCGAACGAGGAGGATTTTCGCGGACACTGCAGGAAGGGTTTAGGGGATGCGCCGAAGGGGTTTTTGACGCGGTTTCGGAGTCAAAATCGAGGGACTTCCCCCAGCAACTGTAAAAGCCTTCGTAAATCGTTTAGGACTTGTCAAAAAAAAGTCTATCAAGAGCGAGAAGCACGGGTCTATTCCCTAGGCAGACTACGTAAAAACCCCGTCATTAATGGCGGTTTTTACAATCACCGGAGCACCCGGGATCCGAGCCGTTCATCAGCGGTAAAGGGCCGTCTGCGGGGCTGGGGCGAGCACGTTGTAAGCGCGGATCGCCGTCCGCCACCAAGAAGACAGTCTTTCGGCGGGCAAGGACCACAGGTCGCGATGGAGGGCCGCCATGGAGTCGGCGTCCAGCAGAAGGGCGAGTTTATCGCGGGCCGGCAGGCTGCCGGGACCCTCGCGGAGCAGACGGTCACGCAGGGGGGCAAAACGCTCCTCGCTCGCGGCGTCGGGGGCCTGTTCGCGCTCGCGCAGCAGGGCGAGGTGCACCGCGTTCACGTAGGGGTCGAGCACGGCCTGCATCAGGCCGTAGTCGGCGGCGAGTTCGGGCAAGGGAGGGGCATGTCGGCGGCAGGCCTCAAGATTGCGCGCCAGACGCTGTAATTCGGGGGGAGGCGCGCTTTCCTCGGGGGTGAGGAAGAGTTTAAGACGGTTGGTCATCCGCCCGCCCGCAAGTTGACCGGTGACGAGCGAAACGGGGATCGAGGTGACCAGGCCGAGGAGGATGGGAGAGAGCCAGGCCGCAAATGCGGGATTGATCCGCAGCGCCAGCGTGCCCCAGCCCAGACCGACCACCGTGTGTCCGGCATGGGTCAAAATCGCCTCGCGCCATTCCGGGTCTCCGTCGGCACCTCGGCGCTGAGCCACCCACGCGACGCCTTTTCCAGCCAGCGTGAGCACGATAAACTTGCTGTGGAAAAGCATCAGCACCGGCGCGATGAGGGTGAAGATCGCGGTCTCGGCGACAGCGCTGCCGACCACTCGCCACCAGCCACCAAAGCCTTCCGCCGTCCCCGGGCGCCGCGCGAGGTCGAACAACGCGAGTACCTTGGGCAAAAACAAAAGCCCGAGCGTGCCAAAGAGCAGAAGCAGAGCCTGGGCGTGAAAGCCCATGCGCAGGTAGCGCGCGAAGCTGTCGATCGGCAGCGGGCTCAAGCCGGTCGCGGCGTAGCGCCACGCGATCACCGTCGAGACGACAAGAAAGGCCAACCACAGCGGAGATGCGAGGTAGGCGAGGATGCCGAGCGCCAGGTGCAGGCGGTTGGCCGCGTGCAGGCCACGCGCGGTGAGTAGCCAGGCGTGCTGCAGGTTGCCTTGCAGCCAACGGCGGTCCCGTTTGGCAAAATCGATCAGGTTGCCCGGGCACTCCTCGTAACTGCCTTCGAGGTCCACGGCCAGCCAGACCGACCAACCGGCGCGGCGCATGAGCGCGGCCTCGACATAATCGTGGCTGAGGATGCGACCGCCGAAGGGCTCGACGCCGGGCAACTCCGGCAGGGAGCAATGCTCGATGAATGGCGCGACGCGGATGATGGCATTGTGCCCCCAATAGTTGGCCTCGCCTTGCTGCCAGTAGTTCAGCCCGGCGGCAAAAATCGGCCCGTAAAGTCGCGAGGCAAACTGCTGCAGGCGGGCGAAAATCGTCTCCCCACCCACGAGGCGGGGCACGGTCTGGATGATGCCCGCGCCGGGGTTTCGCTCCATCAGGCGCACCAGTTTCACGATGGCGTCGCCCGTCATGATGCTGTCCGCGTCGAGCACCACCATGTAGCGGTAGCGCTTGCCCCAACGACGGCAAAAGTCGGCCAGGTTGCCCGCCTTTTTGTTCAGGTTTACCCGGCGTTTGCGGTAAAACATCCGCCCACGGGCCCCGAGCTGCCGGGTCAATGCCACCCAGGACGATTCCTCCTCGATCCAGCGGTTCGGATTGGTCGTGTCGCTGAGGATGAAAAAATCAAACGCGTCGAGCTGTCCGGTGGCCTCCAGCGAGCGATAGATCACCCGCAGGCCCTCCATGATGCGTGAGGTATCCTCGTTAAAGATCGGCATCACGATCGCGGTCGGCGCGTCCACCGGACCGTCTTCATCGCCGGGTCCGAGACTGCGCAGGATGCGGTTGGGGTCGCCGCGCCCGAGCCGGCAAAACCATCCGAGCAGGGCCTGGACCGCGCCGAAGGCGACGAGGGCGAAAAGCAGGGCGAAGAGCAGGAGATGGAGCAGCTTCCAGTTGTCCATCCCGGTGCGCCAGTGCAGGTCGGCCATGAGCAAAACAGCCGGTCCGACCAGCAGGAGCGTGAGGGTGGCGAGGAGCAGCCGGCGCTGGGTCACGCGGGTGCCGTCGAGACGGGCGGGATCAAAACGGGATACGCTCATGGCGCGGGACACGGTGTCGTGAAAAAACGGATACGAAGGGAAACTGATCGGGTGCGGGGCCTCAATGGGTCGCCCACCAGACCGCGGCGAGCAGGCCGACGAAGAGAGCCCAGCCGACGATGGCGCGCAGCACCGGCCAGCGGGCGAAGGTCTTCCACGCCTCGTCGGCCACGTTGGCGATGGGCCCGAAATCGAGCGGCCGGGGCACCATGCGGGAGAGCTCGAGCTCGGGGCCGGCCTCCAGATACGCGGCCCGCATCGCCTCGACCAGCTCGGGCGGCGGGGGCGTCGCGGCGAGAAAATGCTGCGGCCAGCGCGCCGGCACGTCGGCCATGACCAGCGCGATGCGCCCGCGCGTGCCCAGGCGCTCATCGTCGGGATCGGCCGCGTCGCCCAGCACGCGGGCGAACCACGCCGCGGTGCGCCGCTCCGCCTCCCTCATCGCCAGCGAGACCGGGTCCTGGCCCGAGCCGGAAGGGGTGTCAGCCGAGGCCCGGGCGGCGTGGATGATCTCCACGACGAGGCGGTTCAGCACGATACGACTCTCGAGCTGGTGGGCGCGAAGATAACTCTCCACCCGCAGGAAGGCTTCATCCCAGGCTGGGCCGATGGGTTCAGGTCCCGCCGACGCGGGTGCCGCGACCGGGGGAGCGGGAGGCACGAAGGGCGCGCTCATTGCAGCCAGGTGTAGACCCAGGTCTCCGATACGGGCTCGTAGCCGTCACGCAGCTGCACACGCAGCTCCACCGGGCGGGGTGCGCTCAGGCCCTCGGGCGGCACATCCACGCCTTCGAGTTGGAGTGCCACCCGCCAGCCGTCGATGCCCGGATGCCGGATCAGGGTCTGGTGCCGGATGCGGGCCCCCGGGCCGAGAATCCGGGTGTCGATCGCGAGTGTCTCGGGATTACGTTGACCGATGTCCGCGCCCGCAAAATCGATCCAGAAGAGACGTCCCCAACCGCCACCCGGGAGTCCGCCGTAGCGGGTGGAGACCGCCCGGGCGAGATTGTCGTCACCGGGTTGATCCAGCGACCAAGTCATCTTGTAGGCGAAGGAGAAGGGCTGGCCGGGCTCCGGTTTCCGATCGGGCACCCAATACGCGACGATGTTGTCGCCGTATTCGTTGATCGTCGGCAGTTCCACCAGACGCACGTGTCCCCCACCCCAATCACCCACCGGCTCGATCCAGCAACTGGGGCGTTCGTGGTAACGGGCCTCAAAATCCTCGAACGCGGCGATCGCGCGCTCGCGCTGCAGCAGGCCGAAACGGGTGGGCTGCACCACGCGCAGGTCGGTGTTGAGGATCACCCTCGGATTCTGCAGCGGCCGCCAGAGGTGGGTCCCGTCCGCCGCGTGCAGCAGCAAGCCGTCCGAGTCGTGCACCTGCGGGCGCGGGTCGTCGGTCGGTCGATCGGAGTTTTTGCCAAACCAAAACATGCTGGTGAGAGGAGCCAGGCCAGGCACCGACATGCCGCGGCGGGCATAAAGCTCGGCTCGCACGTCGATCGTCGTCGGGCGACCGGGACGGATGACAAACTCGTAGGCGCCGGCCACGCTCTCGCTGTCGAGCAAGGCATGCACGGTGAGCGATTTCGCGCCGGGACGGGGTTTGCCGATCCAGAAATCGGTGAAGACGGGGAACTCCTCCCGTTCGCCGGGGATGCCCGAATTCACCGCCAAGCCTCGCGCGGAGAGACCATAAATCTGCCCCGCGCCCAGGGCGCGAAAGTAGGACGCGCCATGAAACACGATCAGCTCATCAAAGATATCCGGTCGGTTAAGCGGGTGGTGGATGCGGAAGCCCGAGTACCCGAGCGAGGAGCGAAACCAGCCGAGATTACCCAGTTTACCGTAATCAAAAAAATCGCGGATGAAGGGGATGGTCTGGACGTGCGTGGCGCTAAACTCGCGGATCTGGACCTGCTCCCGCACCGCGGCGGTGCGATGGAAAAGGTGAAGATGAAACGGCAGGTCTTCACTGCGCCAGAGCGCCTGGTCGGGCTTGAAGCGGATGTCGCGAATCTGGTCGTAGTTTAGCTGGGCCAGTCGCTCGGGCAGCTCGCGATCGGGCGGCTGATAGGCCGAGGCGGCGCGCTCGGAGGCCTGCTTTCGCACGTAGTCGAAAGTGACCTCGAGTTTCTCGATCGCGGCGCGCGCAGGCGCCACGAAGCCGACCACGCCCACCAAGATCAGAGGGGCCAGCCGAAACAAAACCGAGGAATGGAGGGAGGGTCGATGGAGACGCACGGGGAAACAAACGGAAGAGGTCAGAAACGATCTTCATCGGGGATTACCGGGAGCTTGGCAAATCCGGACCGGCCGCAGGCGCCCGGACAAGGCCCCGGGAGAAGCCCCAGCAGACAAGGAGTCAGCGCGCGGCCCACTCAGGCCGCACCACGCGGAGCGGGAGCAGCCTTCGCATCTCCACTTACAAGGACCCGTTTAGGTACCTTCTTCACCTGGGTGAACTTTACCCGGAGGAGTTCGTCGACCGTTTCGCGCAACTCCGCCGGCAAACGCTCGACCAGGGTTTCGAGGTCCGGCAGCGCCGCCCCTCGCCCACCCGACTGCTCCTCTTCATCCTCGGTCGCGCGGGTCGATCCCCGACTACCCCGACGGCTTGTGGCGACAGGATCACGCCCCTGAATCTCGGCGTGCATTTGCGCTTCGAGGACCTCGAGCGGAGGCCCGTCCTCCTCCGGCGGCGATGCGCCCCCGGAGGATTCGGCCACCCCCTTCGGATTTTCTGCTGTGGCCGGGAGTGCGTCCTCCTCCAACGCGGCCTCCGCGGCCGAGGCCGGGAAGGTGGGAGGACGGGCCGCGGCGGGACTGCTGGAGGCGCGCGGAGCGGGGATCAGGGGAGGGCCGGGACGCGGAGGGGGCGCGCTGGCGGCGGAGGCGGCCAGATAGGCGAGCACGCCGCGTTCAAGGCGCGCGATCAGTCCTTTTTTTTTTCCTCGTCCGCCGCCGCCGGGAGCGCGGCCCCGAGCGCGGCCAACTCCTTGAGCAGCGAATCGATCGCGCGCGCCCGCGAGGCGTCGACCGCCTTGAGCAGGGTGACCTCGAGATTGACCTTGTCCGAGAGGCCGAGCTTCACGCCCGCCTCGCCCTCGCGCAGCACCTCGAGGAGGCGGGTGAGCTGCTCCGTGGTCAGGGGCGTACCTCCGAGCGCCGGGCTGCGGCCGCCCTGGGCGATCGAGTCGAGCAGGGCGTCGCGCACATGCCCCTGGAGATCGGAGAGGAGCCGGGCCAAATCGCGTCCCGCCGCGTCGCACTCGTCGATCAAACGCACGATCCAGGCGTGGTCGCCGGCGGCGAGCGCCGCCCCGAGCGCGGCGAGTTTTTCGCTGGAGACCAGACCGTAGACATCGAGCACGTCGGCCTCGTCGATCGCCGCGCCGCAGAAGGAGATCATCTGGTCGAAGATCGACTGGGCGTCGCGCATGCCGCCGTCCGCCATCCGGGCGATGCAGGCCAGCGCGGTATCCGACACTTGAATACCCTCGGCGGTGGCGATGCGGCGGAGACGCTCGGCGATCAGCCCCGGGGCGATGGGTTTCAGGTCGAAGCGCTGGCAACGCGAGACGATCGTGGGCAGCACCTTCTGCGGGTCGGTGGTCGCGAAGACAAACTTCACGTGGGCGGGCGGCTCCTCGAGCGTCTTGAGCAGCGCGTTGAAGGCCGCGGCCGAGAGCATGTGGACCTCGTCGATGATGTAGATCTTGAAACGCCCCTGCGCGGGGGAGTACTGCACGGTGTCGCGCAGGTCGCGCACCTGATCGACGCCGTTGTTGGACGCACCGTCGATCTCGATCACGTCGAGATGGGTGCCGGCGGCGATCGCCAGACAGGCGGGATCGGCGGGGTCGAAATCCGCCTTGGGCCCCCCGGTGCAGTTCAGCGCCTTGGCAAAAATGCGCGCGGTGGACGTCTTGCCGGTGCCGCGCGGCCCGACAAAAAGGTAGGCGTGGGCGATGCGTTGGCGGGCGATGGCATTTCGCAGGGTGCGCACCACGTGGTCCTGACCGACGACATCGTCAAAGGTCTGCGGGCGCCATTTACGGGCGATGACTTGATAGGCGGCTTGCGACACGGAAGGGAGACGAGGGCAAAGGGCGCGGGCGGAAGGGCAAACCCGAAACGGGGAAGCGGCGGGGGAAAATCAAGTGGCCAGGCACTCCACGGCACTGGGAGAACGTCGTCACCGTTGCTGCCTTCCGGCCCTGGCGGGGTTCACGCGCCTGCCCATGCATGGCGCCTGGCCGTCGGCACCGTGTGCTTCGCCCGCGGACGCTTCAACAGGATTCTGCGGATCGGCCGCCGATCGCCGGACGCGTCCCGTCGCGCCAGCGATCGGCGGCGTGGCGGCTTCAGGTCAACTGATCGGTGGCGCCAAACTGGAGGGCATGCAGGCGCGCGTAGTGGCCGCCGGCTTTGGCCCGGAGCTCCGCCACCGTGCCGTCCTCCACCACGCGCCCTTGGTGAAACACCAGGACCCGATCCACGCCGCGCAGGGTGGAGAGCCGATGCGCGACGATAAAGGTGGTGCGACCGCGGCAGAGCTCTTCGAGGTCGGCCTGGAGCCGGGCCTCGGTCTCGACGTCGAGCGCGCTGGTGGGCTCGTCCAACACGACTATCGCCGGATCGCGCAGGAAGACCCGGGCCAGGGCGATGCGCTGGCGCTGTCCGCCCGAGAGTCGTCCGCCCCGCTCGCCACAGGGTGTCTGGTAGCCCTGGTCGAGGCGTACGATAAAGTCGTGCGCCTGGGCCCGGCGCGCCGCCTCCTCCACCTCGGCGTCGTTCGCCGTGGGCCGGCCGAAGCGGATGTTCTCCCGCACCGATGCGTTCCAAAGAAAGGCATCCTGGCCCATGATCGCGACCGAACGGCGCAGGTTGAGCAGGCCGATCTCCTCCAGACGACGTCCGTCGTAGAGGATCTCTCCGCGAGTCGGCGGATAAAAACCCATCAACAAATCCAAGAAGGTGCTCTTGCCCGCACCGGTCTCGCCCACCAAGCCCACCTTCTGTCCTCGCGGGATGCGGAGATTCACCTCCTCGAGCGCCCAGCGCCCCTCGGGCTCGCCGCCGGGGTAACGAAAGCTGAGGGATCGCAACTCGAGTTCGCCACGCGGGCGCACGCCCCGCGGAGCAGTGCGGAAACCCTCGATCTCCTGGGAATCCAGAATCGACAACACGGCGACGAAGCCGGGCCGCGCCTGCGTCCACGCGTCGTAGGCGCCGAAGTAAGCGTTAAAGCCGAGACGGACAAAACCAAGCAAGGCGCTGAAGGCGACGAGCGCGCCGAGCTCGAGCCGGCCTTGCAAAAAAAACACGCCGCCCACGCACCAGACGACGACCCCGAGATACTCCCCGGCGAACTGCATGATCATCATGACCCAGCGCATCGTCACGCTCGCCTCCAAACCCGCCGCCCGCATGCGCTCGATCGAATCGCCCAACTGCGCCGCGGCCACATCCTCGTTGCCCAGGCTCTTGGTGGCGCGCATGCCGCCGATAAACTCAACCACCCGTTCGGAAAAATCTTCGCCGGATTGCTGGACTCGTTGGCTCAGCCTCGCCACCCGTCCCCGCATGCGACGGATGACGAGCACCTGCAACGGAACCGCCAGCGTGGTGATGCCGGCCAGCAGCGGATTGAGCCAAAACAGATAGGCGAGCGCGCCCAGACCGATGGTGAAGCTGACGATCAAGTTGCCGACGATGGTGTTGAGGAATGCCTCCACCTTGCCGAGATCGACCGTCACTTGATTCGCGAGGGCGCCCGCGCCGCGGCGGGTGAAAAACCCGAGGGACATGCTTTGCAACTTGTCGACCAACATGCGCCGCAGGCGCGCGGTCACCGCCCGGACGATCTCCTGGCTGCGTGCGAAGGCCCGCACCGTGAAGTAGGCGTGCACCGGCCACAGCAGCAGGTTGGCGAGAGCGTAGACGAGGATCCAGTGGATGCGCTCGTCGTGCGTCAGGTCCTCGTTGCGCAGGATGTTGTCGATCAGGATGCCCACCCCCGCGTAGAACGGGATGTAGCTCAGCGACTGCATCGTCTGCAGGAAGATCGCGCGCCGAAGTAGACCGCTCTCGAAGCGGATCAACTGACCCAGCCGTTTCAGCGGCACGGGATCGATCGTGGATTCTGGGGGGACCGTGGAGTCATTGACGGGGGCGGATGACATGGACCTCCCGACTGAATCGCCGGAGGCGGCCCGCGGCGAGTCGCAAGCGGGTCACGCCCCTCCCCCTTCCGCCGGATGGCATGCCAGCCGCCGCGCGGTTTACTCCGGGAGCAACCACTCGCGCAGCGTGCCGTCCTCGGACGCGGTGAAGAGCCGTCGCGCCTCGCGCGGATGGAAGAGCAGGTCCGTTAATTCACCGAGATGCTCGGTGCCACGGTGCAACTCGCGGCCCTCCTCGGCGTCGACCACACGTAAGGTGCCGGCATCACCACCGAGGGCCAGACGCCGCCCGTCCGGCGAGTAGGCCAAGCACAGGATACCACCGAGGGATTCCGGCACGATTTCACCCCAGTCCTCCCAATCCTGGGTACGCCACCGCCGCAGCCACGCGCTGCGCACATGCGCATTGGCGTAGCGATTCACCCCCGCGACCAACCAGGCGCCGTCGGGCGAAACCGCCAGCGCTCGCACATAACCATCCAGAAGGCGGTGCAGATTGACCGCTTCCTCTCGCCGCTCGAGGTCCCAGACGACAAAACCCCGCTCCACCGAAAGCACGGCGCGCGAGCCGTCCGGCCAGAGCGTACCGACATCGAGCGAGTAGCGGTAGCTCGCGGCCAAACCCCAGTCCTGCGGTGCGGACCCACTCTCCGTCCAGAGGCCGAAGCGGCCTCCGATCTCCCCCCCTCCGCCCCCGGCGACAAAGAGTTCGCTCGTGCCGCGCCGATACCCGATCCGTCCGAAATGCGTGGCCGCGGCGTGGAGTCGGCGCCGTACCCGATAGGTTTTTTCGCCATCGGTCTGGTACTCGACCAGGTCGTGTTTCGAGTCGTTCCAACGTCCCCCCGCGGCGGCGAGACGGGAGCCATCTTCGGTGAACGCGAGCCCGTCCACTCCCTGCCCGAGCCGATCGCGGAAAAGTTCGCTCCCATCGGCGCCGGACAGCACCCGCAAGGTACCGTCCGCAAAACCGACCGCGAGACGATCGCCATCCGGCGAGATCGCGAGACGGGTAAGCGGTGCCGCCCAGCGCAGGGTGCGCACGGAGGCAAGATCGCCCGGATGCGCTTCGAGGCCGACCTGGCGACGGGCGAGGAAAAAGGTGCCGCCACTGCCCCACGGTTCCGGGTTCGGATCTTCGCCGATCTGGCGCAGGAGCTCGGTCGCGGTCTCGCGATCGCCCTGCCGCCACGCGAGGTGGGCGAAGTGATTGAGCACCCAGGTGGACTCGACGCGGCGCGCGATGAGATCGCGAAACCCTTCGCGCAGGGCGGGCCACTCGAAGCGTCCCGGCGAGATCCAGTCCTGCGCCGGATAGCTGGTCGCCATTTGCAGATAAACCTGAGCCACCAGCCAAGGCCCGCCGTCACGCACACCCTTGGCGCAGGCTCCGTTTAAGAAACGCCCGGTTTCGGGGGATTCGGTGCCCGGAGCGATATGGATCAGATAATAGCCTTTTTTCTCGGCGTAGGGCAGGTAGTCGGGCCGCGCGAGGATCGCCGCCCGGTAGATGGCCTCCATCTTCTCCCGTGGCCAGGCCAGCTCGATCGAGAGACGCAGGAGCAGGGAGGCGGCCCGCGGACAGGGATCGGGCTCGGCAAACACGGACTCGGCCAACTGGACCGAGCGCGACAACAGCCCCGCCCTGCGCCGCGCCCGCTCGACTCGATCCGCTTCGGAATGAACGACGCCCGACTGCGAGTAAACGAGGAGAAAGTCCCCCAACGCGATCCGGGCGGTGCGCGACTGGGGAAAGACCGCCAGCCAAGACTCGAAACGGGCCGCGTCCTCGCTCCAGATCTGCGGACGCCAGCGACGCGGCTGCAGGCCGCGGTAGAAGTGCTCCAGACGCGGCATCCCGTCGCGAAACACTTCGCGACTTAGCCGGAGGCCATCGGCGAGCTCCTCCAGTGCGGCGAATTTCTCCGCGCGGAAAAGCGAGGCCGCCTCGTTTCGCAGCACCTGGCTCTCCCAATCACCATCGTGAGTCTGCGCGCCGGCGAGTTGAACGGAGGCCAGGCTGCAGACGAGGGCGAAACAGCGAAAAAGACGACGAAACATCGGATCACCCAAACGGCAGGCGCTATTCCGAGGCAACCCCGGGCCAAGGACGCGATCGGGTCGGCGGCGCCAGAGACAGGCCGACCGGAATCGGCCGGGCGCCGGCAGGACGCAGGGCACAAAAAAGCCCGGACTCGCAAGCGCGAGTCCGGGCCGGGCGGCCGAAGATCAAGGGCGATGCCGGTATCCGCTGCTCACTCCGCGGCCGAGATGCCGAAGAGCGCGACGGTGCCGCGCAGGGGATCTCCGACCCGGAGCAGATCGACGCTGGCGATGACCTTCTCCGGATGCGGATTCACCCACTCGTAAGAAAAGAGCGTGCTCCAGGCGATCCGGTCTTGGCGCAGGACGGTCGGCACGCTCCAGGCGATTCGCGCCTCGGGCAGATTACGCGCGTTATGGCTCCAGTGCGCGATGTTCTTGCCAGCGATGAGGGGCAACTCCACGCGGCTGCCGTCGGCGTAGTGCACGACGTACTTGGCCAAGCCCTCGGTGGAGGCCGCCTCCCGATAGTCGGCCGCCACGAAGGCGGTCTGCAGGAATGCCAGGCGGGAAGCTTTGCGACCCACCGGCAGACCCGTGACGTTCTCCTCGGCGGCCTCGCTTTGGCGACCACGGAGGGTGATCACGTTGGGCAGGTCGGTGTTGGCGTCGGGCTCGATCAGCCAGGTGATGCCGGCAAAGACCTGCATGCCCCCAGGCAGCATCTGCAGGTCCTCACCATATCGGGACTCCTGGAAAAAGCGCGGACGCTGGAGATGGTTGCGGTAGGTGTTGAATTTGTCGCGCGGGATAAAGACCGGCCGCCAGACCGTTTCGCCGCGATAGAAGGTGGTCGGGCGTCCGACGAAATCGAAACCGGGGCGCCAGGCCACGCCGCGGGGCAGAGCACCCAGGTCGCCGCCATCAGTCGCGGCGCCGAGCGCGGGCGAGCCCTCGCGAAGACGGAAGTCGCCACGTTCGGGGGCCAGGTAGAGCGGATCCGCCGCGATCAAGCCTTCGCCACGGACGTAGTCCCATACGCGCTCGGGGCGCCGCTGGGCATGGCGCGCCGGCACCCGGTCCTCGTCGGGCCAGACCAGATTGCGCACGAAGCGGATGTTGCGCTCCTCGAGTCCGCGCAGGCTGGCTTTGAGCGGAGTGTGGGCGCTGTCGGTCACGATGTTGTCGCGGATCAGGAAGTCGCGGATGTTGGGATTATCGAGGAAGCCGCCGATGCCGATGCCGGCGCCCATCCAGTCGATCGAGTCGACGTGGTAGCCCGAGCGGTGGATGGTGTTGTTGCGCACCAGGTGGCCCTTCAATGTGGCGGGCTTGGCCTTGTAGGTGGCTTCCGAGATGTCGATGCCGACAGAGTGGGAATCAAGGATGATGTTCTCGTAGATCTCAAAGTTGATCAGGTTGTTTGATCCCTCGGTGGCGCAGGGTACTCCGGCGAAACAGTTGCGGATGAAGTTGCGGTAAACCTTGATGTTCTCGATCGGCTCGGCCCAGGCGTCGATGTAGATGCCGTTCAGCGCGCTATCGAGCGTGTTGTGGTGGATGATGCCGTTCTGCACGCTGATCACGTCGATGGCTTCCTTGCCGCCGCCGTAGACCTCGTTGTAAGCGATCTCGAAGCCATAGTTATTGGTCAGATCGAGAGCCTCTTGGCCGTGGTGGCGCATGTTCATCGGCGCGTCGTGGGGGATCTCAAGATCGTAGCGTTTGTCGCCGCGCACCGCAAAAACCATGCGCTCGGAATGCGAGCGGACGAGGCGGTTGTTGTTAGCCACGACGTCATTCCACCACTTCACATTCACGCCGATTTCGCGGATATTCCAAGTCTGGTTAAAGGACACGTCCAAACCCACGGGCCGGGGCTTGAATCCGCCGTCCGGCAGCTTGCGATCGGCCCAGAAAAAGATGCCGTCGGCCGAGATGCCGGAGCGCATGCTGTTCTGCACCGTCAGTCCCTGGATGCGCACGTGGCCGCCGGGGATATCGCGCACCGCGACCACACCGAGGTCGCGCTCGTAGGGCGGGCCGGGCTGGTCCTTGCCGGTGAACTGGGCTTGGGTGGGATCGTAGTTCACGCCGCGACCATCGATGAGAGGCGTCTCGCCGGGGTAGGCGGAGATGGTGATCCAGCGGCCTGGAGCACCTCCGGGACCGGTAAGGGTGGCCGCTCGGGCGAGGGCATAGTATCCGCCACGCAGATACACGGTGTCGCCCGCCTTCAGTGTGTCGAACGCGTGCTGGATGCTGCCGAAGGGACGGTCGAAGTCGCCGGGGTTCGAATCGTTGCCGACCGGCGACGGATCGACGAAGTAGCTTTTGCCCGTGGCCGGGCGCGAGACGGGCTGGACCGCGTAGACCAGCGCGTCGCCGTAGTCGATCCAGCCCTCGGGCGAGGGTCGGAGTCGGATCTCTTTCAGCGCCTTGTCGGGGCGGGGATTCGGCCAGACCGCGGCGTAGGCGACGGCGTACTCACGGGTGGCGGCGTCGATCGCGTTCACCACCGCATCGCGGGCCCAGAGCATCGGCGAGACGGTTTGCACGCGGTACCAGTCTTCGATCGATTCGCCCCAGCGCACGGGGAAATCGACCTTCTCGCCGTCGGCGTAGTGCATCTCGTAGGTGAAGACGATGGGCGGTGGCGCGGGGAGCTCGAGGTTGCGCAGGGTCTGCGCGGTCGCGAGGCGGTGGTCCTGGATGCCGCGTCCGGGATGAAAGGTGTGCAGGAAAGCGACGTGGCTGGCGGGAGCCGGCGTGGCCGTGGTGTAGAGCACACGTGTCTCGCGATCGCTGCCGCGGTGGCGGACGACGGCGTCGGGCTTGACCTCAAAGGTGATTTCACCGGCTTGCACGCGACCCGAGGGTTGAAGGGCGGGGCTGAGTTCACGCCCTTCGACGCGGAGTGTGGGCGGGGATGCGGGCTGGGCGTGAAGCGCGGCGAGGCCGAGCCAGGCGCCCAAGATGAGGAGGGGGAGGGGTTTCATGGAGGGAGGGGAGCGCGCATTGATCAAGCGACGCGGGCCATCGGCAAGCTCCGTGCGCCGCTTTCCCCCAAACGTAGGACGCGGGCGGATGGCCCTCCTCCGCTCGTTTGAGGCCTACTCGAGGCGCCAGTCCAGCACCCACTCCGAGGCCTCGGGTGGCGCGACAAACTCCAGCTCCACATAGGGTTCAGTGCCCGGCGGCAGACAGGGTGCGTCCGATGTCGTGGAAAACACCTGGGCTCGCACCGCGGCATCATCGACCGCGCCCGCCCAAGCCCCGGGAAGGGAGAGCGCCGAGATCGTGAGCAGGCCGGCCGGGGTGGGCGCTTGGAGGGTATCCGCGGCAAAACCCAGTTTGAAAGCAGGGGCGGCGGGGCAGACCACGGCCCAGCCGCCTTCGGGCCGCGGCTGCGGCGTCGGCGCTCCCGGGGGAGCCCGCCACTTGGAGAGATGCCGGTTTCGGGATCTGGGTGACGCTCCACGGACTGGTCGCGCCCGCGCCCCGCGCTTCGATGCGGGTGAGCAGCTGGAAACACGCGGCCTCGCCGCCGAGCACGCGGATCTCCCGCCGGATACTCAGCCCGAAGTCGGCGTAGGGCGGCAGGGAGTAGCTCAGCCCCCAGGGCTCCGCGCGGACATCCGACGCCCGAAGCTCGGGAGGTGGCCATGCGCGCCCCATGCGATTCTTCCAATCGTGCTGCGGCCAAAACCAGAGTTTTTCGCCGCCCGCGTTCGCCCAGCTCTCGACGGGATACTCCGCGGCGTCGGCGAAAAACCAGAGCGCGTTGGCCACCTGCGGCCCGCGGGCGAAGCGCGCGATGCGGGCAAGCGCAGGGACGAACACGATCTCTAGTCCGGCACGAGTTATCCACCAAGCATCGTCCCAGCGCGCGAAGGGACGACGCTCGACGAGGAGTGCGCCCGAGGAGTCAAAGGGGAACATTCTCGACTGCCGCGAAAGCGGCGAAAAGACCCGGGAAACAAAAATGCACGGGCCCGAAAGGCCCTCGGTGGGTGCGGCTTTCGCGGTCGGCTCAAGGCACCAGCGCTTCCACGCGCACGAACTTCCGCCCCTCGGTGAGGGATAGCCCCACCTCAATCTCCTGGGCGCTGAAGTCGCCGTCCGGATTCCACGCGCTCACGTACTGCGGCCCGGAGTAGGTTTCCCAGGTGTCGAGATCGTCTGAAACCTTCACGACGTAGCTGATTCCGACGGCGCGAAGGTTACGCCGATAGCGAAAAAAAAGCAGGTCCTCCCCGGAACCGTCCGACGAGAACTCGAGCGTTTCCGGGCTATTGCCGGGCTGCACGGGATCGAGATCAAAGGCGAACTCGGCCGCGTTAGAGAGTCCGTCGCCGTCCGCGTCGGCGGCGCGATTGGCATCCAGCCCGAGGGCGGCCCAGGGCTGCGTCGCCGACCAGGCCGAGTAGTTGGTCACGGAAGTGAGGGGACGAAAAACCGCCTGCAGCGTCGTCGCGGTATCGACCGACAGGGTGAGCGGATTTTGCGTGGACTCGGCGCTCCCGGACCAGTGGTAGAACTGGTAACCGGGATAGGGGGTGGCGGTGAAGGTAACCTGGGCTCCGCTCGGGTAGGTGCTCTGATTGCCGGAGCGTGCGACGATCCCGGAGTCGTTCGTGGTCACGGAAACCGCGCTCGATCCGGGAGCGGCCTCGATCGTGACGGTGAAGCTCGCCGGCGCGGAGACGTCTTTGCCGTCGGTGGCCTGATAGGTGATGGTATCGGTACCGGAGACGACTCCGGGGAAGGGCTTGTAGGTCACCTCGCCGCCCGCGACCGTGACTTCGCCGAGCAAGCCGCCGGAGATCTGGTGGATCGAAAGGGCTTCTCCATCGGTATCGGTGTCGTTGGCGAGCACGTTGATCGTGAAGGCGGTGTCGGGCATCGTGCTCCGGGGCGCCTCGTCGACCGCCTCCGGGATCCCGTTGGCCGCGACCGAGAGGCGCTCAAACCGCGCGCCATCGAAGACCACGTAGCGGTTGTTCCACTCGCCTTGCGGCACCTGGGTGTTGATCACGAGTTGCGAGCCCGGGCCGAGGTCGTAGGTGCCGAGGGGCTGC
>JBILUB010000359.1:0-3269 GCA_044371245.1 Opitutaceae bacterium | reverse complement strand
ATTCATATTCACCACGGTGGAGGAGTTCCCTCCGTGGTGGCGCACGGTGTGGGTCGCCGCCGTCGTGGGGTTGCCAAAGCTGGGACGGTGAATCGAGACCCGGTAGGAACCGAAAGGGACTCCAGGACGGACGAAGCCTTGGCCATTTCGGTTCGAGTAGTAGCAAATCTGAAGGGTGTCGTTGAATTTCCCGCTGCCTAGATCGTCGATCTTCTCGAAGGGTGCTCCGTTTATCCCGTCGAGGATGTAGGGGGCGGCGGCGTTGTCCACTTGCCAGTCGAAGAGTTCGGTCTGCGATGCGATGACGCGCAGCTCTCCGCGGTAGGAAAGGGTGCGGCCATGGCGGTTGACCAAGGTGGCCGAGTAATTCCCCGCATCCGCCGGTGAGACCGCGGCGAGGCGGAGGCTCGGGCCTGTTTCGCCGGGCAGTGCCGTGCCATCCTTAAACCACTGGACGGTGTACGGCTCGGTGCCTTGGGCGCGGACGGTGAAGAGCGCGGGACGTCCGGAGGCCACGACTTGGGAAAGCGGGTGCTGGACAAGGTCGGGTGCGATGCGAGCCAGGGAGCGCGCGGTGAGGGAGCCGAGGCGGGCTTTCATCCGGGCCTCGAGGGCGGCGTGCGCCGAGACGCCACGCAGGTTGTTCCACTCGAACTGATCGCCGGCCCCGACGGCGTACAAGTCGGAGGGCACGCCATCGTTCTCGTAGTACTTGTGGCCCTCGGCCCAGACGAAGCGCATGAGGGGAAGGGTGTGGTCGTTGTTGTCGCCGAGGAACGCGATCGCGTTCTCCACCCAGTCCGGATCGTCTTTCTCGAGGAGGGGCACGAGGCTGGACCCGTCCAGCGGAGTCTGAGGACGGGGTAATCCGCACAGATCGCTGAGCGTGGGGTAGACGTCGATGAGGGTGACGGCCTTCGACACGGCGGCGTTTTGACGACCGCCGGGCACGCGGAAGATGATCGGGGTGTGGAACCCGGTGTTTGACGGGGTGCCCTTGGCGAACTGTTTGTTTTTCTCACCCAGACCGTAGCCGTGATCGCCGTAGAAAACGACAATGGTGTCCTGGGCGAGGCCGGTCTGATCGAGCTTGTCGAGGATCTGGCCGATGTGGTCGTCGGTCATGAGCAGGCAGGCGTAGTAGCCCTCGAGCGCCTGACGATATTCGTTCACGTTGGTGAAGGCCTGATTGACCGGAGGCAGGACGAGATTGGTGGCGCCCGGCTCGAAGTTCGTGTCGCCGTCGCCCCACTTGAACTTCCGATAGTAGGAGGTCGGGGCCGTGAATGGCAGGTGGGGACGCCGAAATCCAACCGCGAGGAAAAAGGGCTTTTGCGCCGCGTCGAACTGCCCGCCCGGGGTGGCGAGATCGTCGAGGTAATGCAGCGCGCGAAGTTTGGTCAGGCCATCGGTCAAGGTATCCGCGGTGATCGGCGTGCCGTCGCTCCTCGTGGGCTTGAGCTCGACGATCTCGCTCTTCTCTCCGCCCATTTCCTGAAACTTCGCGTAGCGGAGCCGATCGTTGGTGCTGAGACCGAGCCGCGAAAACTCGCCGGCCTGCTGCACGACTTGAGCTCGCGTCGGACCGAAAGGCTCCTCCGTCACATCCCACTGCGAGGCGACGTCACGCCCGATGTGGTAGATCTTGTCCAGACGGATCGTGGAGTAGCCGTTGTCCTTAAAGTGCTGCCCCATGTAGACGACGGAGCGGTTCCGTCCGGCCTGTTCGCGCACGTTGCCGTAGAAGCGATACTGGGTTTTCTCGGGCAGCGCTCCGGACATAAAGGCCTGCCGGGCGGGCGCGCAGCTCGGCCAGTTGGCAAAGGCCTGGGTAAAGGAGACACCCTCGTTCGCGAGGCGATCGATCGCGGGAGTGAGCGCGCTCATGTGGGTGTTGCCAAAAGCCGGATGGGCGATGGCGGGCGAACTCAAATCGTCCACGACGATCATGAGTACATTGGGCCGGTCGGCGGCCGAGGCCACCACCGCGCTCAGCGCAGTAAAAAGGATCGCCGCCAGGGAACGGGAACGAGCAGACATGAGGGACATGGGGAGAGCAAAACAGGGATGCGGGGTAGCGGCCAAAAGCCGAACGACCACCGTTGTTTAGACGCCGTCATCGAAGCAAACAAACTCACCGACCGCACCGAACCTACCTTAGCAGGAGACGCAATCACAATCGGCGAATAACAGATTCATAATCTGTTTTATAACAGTGTTTTAAACATTAAATTATCAACCCTCTAGCAATTTCTTTAATCTTGCCGCGCCCGATACCGCACTCTTGCGTACGCGGCCCCTTCCCCGCGTGCTCACGCACACCCCAAGAACCACCTATCAGTCGATGAACTTACCCTCCTTGGCCCTACCCTTCAGTCTCCTCATTGGCGCCGTCCTGCCCTCGGCTTTTGGACAGACGCCCCCCAGCGAGTCCTCTCCCATTTTGATCGCATTTGATCTCAAGACTGATCCGGAGGCCGATCTCGACGAAGCCGTGCCCCACACGAAAACCACGCTCCTGCATCCCGGACTGGAATTGACGGACGGTCTGCGCCTCGGCGTTTTGCAAAAAGCCCAAAATGGTCCCGGGCTGATGCCGCGTTCGTCGCTGGTCAGCTGGGTGTTTTTTGGCGTCGGCTCCGGATCGGGAACGAGCGGGGACGACACGTCGGCCAACTCTCTCCAGGCTGCGATCGAAAACAATTTGTACTTTACCTTCTCGGTCGCGCCCAAACCCGGATTGGGCCTCAACCTTTCCTCCGCCACCTTGACCGCCGCCTTCAGCTTCACCAGTGGAGGACGAGCCAACGGTCCGACCCACTGCGCCGTACTCAGCAGTGCGACCGGCTTCACCGCCGACCAAGCCCTCGCCGTCACCACCGACATCAACAACAAGGTGGCCGTCTTCGAACTCTCCCACCCGGGACTGACCAACATCACCAGCCCGGTCGAGTTTCGCGTCTACTGCTGGCGTGCGGATGGGAATGCGATCGACGCGAGCGGCCTCAGCCTGCGCCAGATCCCCGGCATCGCCGTGGGCAACGGTGGCAACGTGGTGCTGACCGGCGAGGTGTTTGAGCTCAGCGGAAACTGAGCCCCCCTCAGCCCCCGCTCCAAGGCACGGACAGAGGCTGATCCGGCGGCCCAGCCTCGTCCGCCGCGCCACGAGCAGGGCACTCCGGCGACCAGGCTCCCGTCCGGCCGACCAAATCGCGCCGCACGCTTGGGATCGCGCGCGTGTGACCAGGCGATCGCCGAAGTGGCGCGGG
>JBILUB010000158.1:0-6246 GCA_044371245.1 Opitutaceae bacterium | reverse complement strand
TCAGCCAATTGGGCAATGTCGGCCCGTCCATGGGCCAGCTCCACATCATCGATGCCTTCATGGTCGTCGTGTCTGGCGGAGTCGGCAATGTGCTCGGCTCCGTCATCGCCGCGCTCGGCATCGGGACGGTTGACCAGCTCCTTCAGCCCGTGCTCGGCGCGGTCATGGGCAAGATCCTCGTGCTCTTTGCCATCATCCTATTCCTCCAGTGGCGCCCGGGCGGCCTCTTCCCCACGCGCAGCCGCAGCCTTGATTAACCCGCGCCGTCCGCCGCCATGTCCGTCCCTTCCGTTTCCTCCCCCGCTCCGTCTGCGGCCTCTTTTGTCGAGCCGCGCTTTTTCACCCGTTCACAGTGGGCCGCGTTTATCGTTCCGACGCTGCTGCTCGCACTCGTCCTGCCGCTGCTCAACGCGTTCCTGCCGGTCGACAGCTTGCTGCGCCCCACCGACTTCACCCTTAATCTCTACGGTAAGTACGCGACCTACGCCGTTCTCGCCCTCGGGGTCGATTTTCTCTGGGGCTACCTCGGCATCCTTTCGCTCGGCCAGGCGCTCTTCTTCGCCCTTGGTGGTTACGCTTTCGGCATGCACCTGCTGCTCATGATCGGGAAGGACGGCCAATATAAGTCCGACCTGCCTGACTACATGGTTTTTCTCGGGTACAAGGAGCTCCCGGCCCACTGGGAGCCCTTCTACTCCTTTCCCTTCGCGGTCGCCGCTGCGCTCTTGGTCCCGGGGTTGCTTGCCTTTGTCTTCGGCTGGCTTGCCTTCCGGTCCCGCGTCAAGGGCGTCTACCTCTCCATTCTCACCCAGGCGCTGACTTATGCCGCCGCGCTGCTGTTCTTCCGCAACGATTTCGGCTTCGGCGGCAACAACGGATTCACCGACTTCAAGCGGGTGTTGGGAGCTGATCTCAACTCTGCCGACACCCGCCGCGCGCTCTATGTCGCCTCCATCATCCTGCTCGCATCCGTCTTCCTGCTCTACCGTTGGCTAACCCGCGCCAAGTTTGGCCATCTCATCCAGGCGATCCGAGACGGCGAGAATCGGGTGCTTTTTTCCGGCTACGCCACCGCGCGTTACAAGCTGTTCGTCTTTGTCTTGGTCGCCGCCGTTACCGGCCTGGCTGGCGCTCTCTACGTCCCGCAGGTCGGCATCATCAACCCCTCGGAGATGACGCCCGAAAAGTCCATCGAGGCCGTGGTCTGGGTGGCCGTCGGTGGACGCGGTACGCTCCTCGGCCCCATCCTTGGCGCCATCTTTGTCAACGCCCTGAAAAGCTGGGCAACGCGCGCCGCGCCCGAGCTCTGGCTCTACATCCTGGGCGGTCTCTTCGTCGGGGTCGTGCTTCTCCTGCCGGGCGGACTCGTCAGTCTCCCGTCCAAAATTCGCACTGCTTTGGCGAAGTTTCGCCGCCCGACTCCGCCTCCTCAGCCCGGTGGCGTAGCGCCCTAGACCAGGTTCACCCGCCGCCATGCATCCGATACTTCAAGCCGAGGACGTGACGAAAACCTACGATGGATTTCGCGCCATCAACGCGCTTAATTTCTACCTCTTTCCCGGCGAACTCCGCACGGTCATAGGGCCGAACGGCGCGGGTAAATCGACATTTTTCGACCTGCTTACCGGTCGGGCCAAGCCCGACGTGGGTGAGATCAAATATGCCCAGTCCGATTCGGCCCCGGCGACGGATCTCACCGCGCTAAACGAGTACGAAATCCAGCGCCTCGGCATCGGACGAAAATTTCAGACCCCTTCGGTCTTCGCCGAGCAGACGGTGTTCACCAATCTTGTCCTCTCGCTCAAGGGGCCACGCGGCGTCTTCGCCTCACTTTTTCACCGCCTCGATTCCGCCCAGCGCGACCGCATCGACACCCTGCTCAAACTCGTTCGCCTCGACGACAAGCGCCACTGGAAGGCCGGCCTGCTTTCCCATGGCGAGAAACAGTGGCTCGAGATCGGCATGCTCCTCGCCTCCGAACCGCGCGTTCTCCTCGTCGACGAACCGGCCGCCGGCATGACCGACGAGGAGACGCACCGCACCGGCGAGCTCCTCCTCAGTCTGCGCGGCAAACACAGCATCGTCGTGGTCGAGCACGACATGACTTTCGTGAAGCAAATCTCCGACGGTGGCCAGGTCACCGTGCTCCACCAAGGCACCGTCCTCTGCGAAGGGAAGTTTGACGACGTTCAAAGCGACCCGCAGGTCCGCGCCGTCTACCTCGGCCGCGGCAAACACTGAGCCGCAATCCCCCCAAACGTAGAAGAGCGCAAAGCGCGCAAAAAAAGACCCCGCCCCCCGTTCCCCTACTCTTTGCGACCACTGCGTTCCTTCGCGGCCAAATCTCCGATGCCTGAAGTTCTCCTCAATCTCTCCGCCGCCGAGGTCGACATCGACGGCTCCCGCATCCTCCGCGGCGTCACCCTCGAGGTCCGCCCAGGCGAGCTCGTCGCCCTGATGGGGCGGAATGGCGTGGGCAAGACCACCACGCTTCGCGCCCTCATGGGTCTGCGCCCGCTGCGCTCCGGCGTCATGACGCTCGCCGGCCAGGATCTCGTCCCGCTCGACACCGCCAGCCGCGCCCGCGCCGGTCTGGGCTACGTACCCCAGGGTCGCGATATCTTCCCGCACCTCACCGTCGAGGAGAACCTGCGCATCAGCCTCGTCACCCACGGTATCAAGGGCGCCGCCGCTCGCTCCGCCCTCGACGAGGTCTACACCCTCTTTCCCATTCTCAAGCAGTTCGTCGCGCGCAAAGGCGGCGTGCTCTCCGGCGGCCAGCAGCAACAGCTCGCCATTGGCCGCGCCCTGCTCACCCAGCCCAAGCTGCTCCTGCTCGACGAGCCGACCGAAGGCATTCAGCCCAGCATCATCGAGGAGATCGGCGACACCCTTAAGAAACTCAAATCGCCCCCGGTCGCCGCCGCCCTCGACCAAGCCCAGCACGACGTCGCCGAGATCAAGGACGCGCTCAAGACCCTACGCCGCACCCGCACCGCGCTCTCGATCCTCCTCGTCGAGCAATACGTCGACTTCTGCCGCGCCATCGCCGACCGCTTCTACGCCATGGACCGTGGCGCCGTCACCATCTCCGGCCCCATTTCCGAGCTCACTGACGAAGTGGTCAAAGAGCACCTCCAAGTATAGCGGCTTCTCTTGCAGGGGCGGGCCTTGTGCGCGCCCGTTCCGTATCCCACGCTTCCTCCGCCGCCCATGCACCTCACCCCCCGCGAACGCGAAAAACTCCTCGTCGTCACCGCCGCCGATCTCGCCCGCCGACGTCAGGCCCGCGGCCTGAAGCTCAATCATCCCGAAGCCGTCGCCATCATCACCTACGAGATCATGGAGGGTGCCCGTGACGGCCGCAGCGTCGCCGACCTCATGAGCTACGGCACCACGCTCCTCACCCGCGCCGACGTGATGGAGGGCGTGCCCGAGATGATCCACGACGTCCAGGTCGAGGCCACTTTCCCCGACGGCACCAAGCTCGTCACCGTCCACCACCCCATCCGCTGAGCCACCGCCCATGATCCCAGGCGAAATCATCCCCGCGCCCGACGCCCCCGCGCTCGAGGCGAATCTCGGCCTCGAAACCCGCCCGCTCACCGTGGCCAACACCGGCGACCGCCCCATTCAGGTCGGCTCGCACTTCCACTTCGCCGAGACGAATTCCGCCCTGCGTTTCGACCGCGTCGCCGCCCGCGGTTTTCGTCTCAACATCCCCGCCGGCACCGCCGTCCGTTTCGAAGCCGGCGACACCAAACAGGTCGAGCTCGTCGCCCTCGCCGGCACCCGTGAGGTCTGGGGCTTCAACGCCAAGATCAACGGCAAGCTCTGAGACAAAACCTAAACCGCTAAACTGCGCTAAAACTCGCTAACTCAGGATCAAACCAAGTCTTCGTTTTAGCGTCCTTTAGCGAAATTTAGCGGTTCCTCTCTCCGAAGTCCCTTCCGCCCATGCCCCTGAAGCTCACCCGCCGCCAATACGCCGAAATGTTCGGCCCCACCGTGGGCGACCAGGTCCGCCTCGCCGACACCGAGCTCTTCATCCAAGTCGAGCGCGACCTGATCGCCGAGGGCGGGGGCTATGGCAACGAGATCAAATTTGGCGGCGGCAAGGTCATCCGTGACGGCATGGGCCAGTCCGGCACCGCCACCGACGCCGAGTCGCTTGATCTCGTCATCACCAACGCCCTCGTCCTCGACGCCAAGCTGGGCGTCATCAAGGCCGACATCGGCGTCAAACACGGGCTGATCGTCGGCATCGGCCACGCCGGCAATCCCGGTATCCAGAACGGCATCGGCTCCGCGTATCCGGATCCCACTACCGGTCGGAAAAACCCCATGATCGTCGGCGCGTGCACCGAGGTGCTCGCGGGCGAGGGCTGCATCCTCACCGCCGGCGGCATCGACACCCACATCCACTTCATCTGCCCGCAGCAGATCGATGAGGCCATCAGCTCCGGCGTCACCACCTTGCTCGGCGGCGGCACCGGCCCCGCCCACGGAACGCTCGCCACCACCTGCACCCCCGGCGCCTGGAATATCCACCGCATGCTCCAGGCCGCCGAGGCCTATCCGGTCAACCTCGGCTTCATGGGCAAGGGCAACTGCGCCACCCCCCAGCCGCTCCGCGACCAGGTGCTCGCCGGCGCCCTCGGCCTCAAGCTCCACGAGGACTGGGGCACCACCCCTGCCGCGATCGACACCTGTCTCGGCGTCGCCGACGAGCTCGACGTCCAGGTCGCCATCCACACCGACACCCTCAACGAGGCCGGTTTTGTCGACGACACCCTCGCCGCCTTCAAGGGCCGCACCATCCACACCTTTCACTCCGAGGGCGCCGGCGGCGGCCACGCCCCCGACATCATCCGCGTCTGCGGTGAGGCCAACGTCCTTCCGTCCTCCACCAACCCCACGCGGCCCTTCACGGTCAACACCATCGACGAGCACCTCGACATGCTCATGGTCTGCCACCACCTCGACAACAAGATCCCCGAGGACGTCTCCTTCGCCGAGTCCCGCATCCGCCCCGAGACCATCGCCGCCGAGGACCGCCTGCACGACCTCGGCGCCATCTCGATTTCGTCCTCCGACTCCCAGGCCATGGGCCGCGTCGGCGAGGTCATCCTCCGCACTTGGCAGACCGCGCACAAGATGAAGCTCCAGTTCGGCAAACTCGAGCACCCCTCGCACCCCGCCGCCGACAACTTCCGCTGCCTGCGCTACGTCGCCAAATACACCATCAACCCCGCCATCGCCCAGGGCATCGGCCACATCGTCGGCTCGGTCGAGGTGGGCAAACTCGCCGACCTCGTGCTTTTCCGTCCGGCCCTCTTCGGCGTGAAGCCCGAGCTCATCCTCAAGGGTGGCTTCATCGCCCATGCCAACATGGGCGACCCCAACGCATCCATCCCCACGCCCCAGCCGACCTTCTACCGTCCGATGTGGGGGGCGGCCGGCGGCGCCCTCGCCGCGACCAACGTCACCTTCGTATCCGCCGCGTCGCTACAGAGCGGCCGCCTCGCCGACCTCGGCCTCCGCCGCCGTCTCGAGCCCGTGAAAAACTGCCGCGCCATCGGCAAGCGCGACATGGTGCTTAACGACGCCACGCCGGTCATCAAAGTGGACCCCGAGACCTACCACGTCACCGCCGACGGCGAGCACCTGACCTGCGAACCCGCCAAGGTCCTCCCCATGGCGCAGCGCTATTTTCTCTTCTGAACCTCGCGCGCAACAAACCGTTTGAGCAAAACCCTCGCATGGCTATCCTGGAGCCCGTGAAGAGCGCCGATCTCATCGCGAGCGACCCCAATATCCTCGGCGGGACGCTCGTGTTTCGCGGCACCCGCGTGCCGGTTAAAGCGCTCTTCGATTACCTGGAGAACAACTACACGCTGGATGAGTTTGTGGAGTGTTTCCCGACAGTTACGCGCGAAGCCGCTCGCTTGGTTTTGGAGCGCTCGGAGCAAGCACTCGTCTCGCCCGGGTCGGCATGAGGATCCTTTTGGACGAGTGCGCGACCGCTCCGCTTCGGAGCGCGCTGGGCGCACACGAGTGCGCGACCGCCCAGTCCTGGGGCTGGGTTGGTGTGGAGAATGGCGATCTCCTTCGTCTCGCGGAAACCGCAGGCTTTGAGGTTTTTCTCACTGCGGACAAGAATCTGCGCTACCAGCAAAACCTTGCGGGACGCCGCCTTGTTATCGTCGAACTCTCAACCAACGACCTTCGCCGTTTGCATACCGC
>JBILUB010000247.1:0-4333 GCA_044371245.1 Opitutaceae bacterium | reverse complement strand
GGTATGGTTTTCTTTGCGTGTTCGACGAGGTTTTGGAGGCACGATCCTAAACGATTAGGATTCGTGCTTCTTGCGCGAGGAGAAATCGGGGAGTTTTGCTACCCACGCATGAATCCCCTTACCTCACGCTTCTATCTCGTCCCTCTTCTCGCTGCCGCTGGTCCCCTCGTTTCGTCGGCGGCGCTCATCGTCACGGAGGGTTTTGACTACACCCTCGGCAGCACCCTGACCAGCGTCGACGGCAATGGCGCCGATGCCAATGGCGGCTCGGGCTTCTCCGGCGCTTGGGATACGGCCCGCGTGGACACGGTCGTCGCGGGCTTCACCGATACGCGGAGCGCCTCGCCGGGCGGCGGCTCGGGGAACGCGATCTTGGTCAGCCATAACGCGACGGGCCGGGTATGGGATGGCTCCAGCTACGGCACCGAGGGTAGCACGATTTGGTTTTCGGTTTTGATGAGCACCTCGGGCTCGGGTTTTAACGGCGCCTTCATCAGCCGCATGATGTTGTTCAGTTCCGGTCCGAACATGGCTTCGGGAAACGGCTTTGGTTTCGAGCTGACGACCGCGGGCAATCTCGTCGCGCGCCTCGCCGGCAGCAACAGCGCGACGGTCGCGACCTACACCCAGGACGTTTCCAATTTCGTGCTGGGCCGTTTCGTGAACAGCGCCTCCGGAAACGACTCGCTCGAGCTCTGGATCAATCCGACGGAGCAGGAGCTGCTGGCCTATTCCAGTTCCGGTTTGCTGGCTGATCTCGGCGCCGCGGACAGCAGCGTGCTGACCGCGACCGCAAACGTGACCTTCGCGGCCAACAGCGGAATCTATCTCCGGGCGGGCAACTCCGCGACGAGCAACTGGACGGCGGACGAACTGCGCATCGGCACGGCCTTCCTCGATGTCGCGGCGATCCCCGAGCCCTCCGCGGCCGCGGCCCTGGCGGGTCTGGCCGGTCTGGGATTGGCGCTCACCCGTCGCCGTCGGCGCTAAGTCTGGCGCGTCAGAGCCGCAAATCTCCGCGCCTCCCCAGGCCGCCGCCCGATTCAGAGGGCGGCGGCTTTCGTGTCCCCAACCCCGAGTGTCATGAAGTTTAAAACGGTCCTCCTCTGGTCGCTGGCCGCGCTCTGCCCGATGTCGATGGCGCACGCGTTTACCGCGTATCTCAGCGGCAACAGCGTGACCGACGAGGTGAAGTATCCCGCCTTGGCGGGGCTGGCGACCAGTCGTGGGCGCACCTTGACTTTGGCCCGGCACAGCATCCCGGGTTCGAGCATCAAGTTCCGCTGGCAGAATCCGAACTCCGGCTTCACGACCAATCCCTACGGGTCCTTCCCGAACGCGGCGGTGAACTTTGATTGGGATGCGCTGGTCTTGCAGCCCTTCGATTCCTTGTTGCCGGACGACACGAGCTTCGGCGGTTTGCATATCGCGGCCTTGGATGGGCGCCCGGCAAACTCCGACACCCCCGTGTTTATCTACGCGCGTTACCCGAAGAAGCGCGCTCTCTCCTTTACCGAGCAGTGGAATGTGACCTATCGGGCTGGGGACTTCACCACCGTGGACGGGCGGGACTACTTTGAGCAGCTGCGTGCGGTGTGGGCGAGTAATCACCCGGGGCATCCGGTTCGGATCATCCCGGTCGGACATGTGTTTCACGAACTCGACGTGCGGATGCGGGCGGGACTGATCCCGGGCTACGATTCGATCTACGATCTCTACACCTGGTCGGTGAATCCGGGCGATAATGTCCATGTCGAGGATACCGGATCCTATGTGGTGGCGTGCACGTTTTTCGCCGTGCTCCTGGGGGAGTCGCCGCTCGGTTTGCCGCACGCGGAATACGCGGGGGTCACGCCGGAGTTTGCCGCGGCGGTGCAGGACGCGGTCTGGGATGTGGTGACGACCACGCCACATACCGGCGTGAGCGCGGAGCCTGGGCCGGTGGAGATCTCCACGCTGCTGTTGCCACCGGCCCTCATCGGCCAGCCTTACGAGGCGGCCCTGCAGGCGGTGAAGGGCGTGCCACCCTATGTCTGGCGCGTGGTGGACGGCACGCCGCCGGACGGGCTCTCGCTCGCCGCGGACGGGCGGATCAGCGGCACACCGACGCTGGCTGGTCGCAGCACGTGGCGCGTGGAGGTGAGCGCGGGGGGGCTGGCCGAGGCGGAGTTCACTCTCGTGGTCGAGGAGGACAGCGCGCCTTCGATCACGACCCTGGCCCTGCCAGCCGGGCGGCTCGGTGAGCGCTACGTGCAGGTACTGGAGGCGGAGGGCGGCAATGCGCCGCTTAGCTGGGCGAAGCTGTCGGGGGAGCTGCCGCCCGGGCTCGAGCTGCAGGCGGACGGATTGCTGGTGGGCTCGCCGGAGCGCGCGGGATTTTTTCGCGTGACCTTGGGGCTTACGGACGGTGATCGGAGCGGGGCGGAGCAGTCGTCGCGGGATTTTGTCCTCGCCGTGGGCATGGCCGCGCCCGGGACGCTGGCGATCCGGTCGGCCACCGGACCGATCGTCGCCGACGGGATTTTGAGCGAGCGGGATTGGGTCCTGGACCAGAGGATCGAGCGGCTCGTCCTCGGGGTTGCGGGTGAGCAGGCGGTGTTTGGCGCGTTGTGGGATGCGTCGGCGTTGCATCTGGCGTTGCGGGTGACCGATCCGCAGAGGGTCGAGGACTCGACCGAGCTTTGGGAAGACGACTCGGTGGAGATTTTCGTCGATGCGCGAAACGACCGGGAAAACGTCTACAATGCCGACGATCGCCGGATCGTGCTGCGCGCGGATGGGCAAGTCGCCGGGGTGGGGGACCTAAGCGGCATCGTGTGGCAGACCTCGGTGGAAGGCGCGGTCCGCACGACCGAGATCAGCATCCCGTGGACAAATCTCGGGGTCGGGGCGCGGCCGGGGCGGGGCGTCGGTCTGGATGTCGCGGTCAACGACGATGATGACGGGGGCTCTCGGGATAGGCGAATTTTTTGGCGTGGAGACGCGCAGGCGGAGACCTTGCCCCAGTTTGGCACGGCGTTTTTGCAGCCGGGGGCGGCCTCGGGACATCTGGAGGCGGGGGGACTGTTGGTGATCGAGGCCGAGGCGTACGCGAGCGCGACGGTCGGAGGCGACGGGGTGGCGGCTTGGCGTCCGGTCGACAGTCCGGGAGGATTCTCCGGCACGGGGGCGATGGGCACGCCGGACGCGGGTGTCACCACCGCGAGCTTCGCGAGCGGCGCCCGGCTGGCGTATCCGATCTTCATTACGAACCCGGGTGACTACGTCGTGTGGTTGCGGCGGAGCGGCCCGGACGGCGACTCCAACTCGGTGTTTGTGGGCTTGAACGGGGCGGTGGCGGGCGACGCGGTCCTCGACAACGGCACGCCCTCCGCGAACTGGGTCTGGCACCGTGCGCAGGCGACGGTGGCTTTGGGGGCGGGGGCGCAGCTGCTGGAGCTGCGCCACCGCGAGGATGGCTATGGGGTGGATCGGCTGGTCCTGGCGCGGGACGCGGCGTTCGCGCCGGCCTCGGTGAATGGCGGCCTGGGCCCGCCGGCGAGCGCGTTCAGGGCGGAGGCGGATCCCGGCTATGCGGGGTGGGCCGCGCAATTGGAGTGGAGCGGAGCGGAGGCGGGGCCCTCGGCGGATCCCGATGGTGACGGCGCCGAGAATTTTTGGGAGTACGCGCTGGGTGGGGACCCGATTTTGCCCGGGCCGGGGGGACGGCCGAGCTTGGAGACGGAGTCGGACGGTCTTCCGGCTTTGGTGTATTGGCCGGCGCGGGATGAGTTTTCCTACACGGTGGAGCGCAGCGAGGATCTGGTAAGCTGGAGCACAGACGGCATGAGCGTGGAAAACGCCGGAGCGGGCGTCGGGGCAAGGGTGCGCGTGGTGACTGCGCCCGCGGGGGGCAGGGTGTTCCTCCGGCTGCGGGTGCGGGCCGCGGAGTAGGTGATCCGGCGAGGGGCGTGACCTCGGGCTCAGCGATCGAGGCGCACGAGGCCTCGCTCGACGGCGGCGATGGCGGCCTGGGTGCGGTCTTGCACGCCGAGTTTTCGGAGGATGGCGCTGACGTGCTGCTTGACGGTGATCTCGGCGAGGCCGAGGCGGTCGGCGATCTCCTTGTTGAGGAGCCCTTCGACGACGAGGAGGAGGACCTCGTTTTCGCGGGGGCTGAGATCGGGCCGGGCGCGACCGACGTCGAGTACGCGGCGCACGTTGGCGGGGAAGTAGGTCTCGCCGCGGGCGATGGCGCGGATGGCCTCGAGCAGTTCGGTGCGCTCGACCGATTTTGGCAGGTAGCCGCAGGCGCCGGCCTTAAAGGCGCGGAGGATGTCGTTTTCGCCGATGT
>JBILUB010000016.1:0-16715 GCA_044371245.1 Opitutaceae bacterium | reverse complement strand
AGAGCATCAGGCAGCGGACGCCGGGCAGGGACTCGGCAAGGTGACGCACCACGTCCGAGCCTTCGCCGTCGGGCAGGCGCATGTCGATGACGGCGAGGTCGGGGGGCTGGGCGGCCGCGGCGGTGGCGGCCTCCGCGACGGTGGAGGCCTCGCCGACCACGCGCAGGTCGGTTTCTTCGTTGAGCGAGGAGGCGAGTCCCATGCGCACGATGAAGTGATCGTCGACGAGAAGGATTTTGATCGGGGATGCGCTCATGGTGCGGGCAGGAGGACGGTGATGCGGGAGCCGGCGCCGGTGCGAGTCTCAAGCTCGAAGCGCGCGCCGATTTTGAGCGCGCGCTCCCGCATGCCGCGCAGGCCGAAATGGCCGGGGTGGGGGGCGGCCGGATCGAAGCCGGCGCCGTCGTCGGCGATCAGGAGCCGGAGGCCGGCGGGGGTGTTCTCGAGGACGAGGTCGATGCGGCTGGCGCCGGCATGGCGGGCGGCGTTGCCGACGGCCTCGCGGGCGATGCGCAGGAGGTGTTGCTCCGCCAGTGCGGGAAGCGCTTGGGCGGGCGACTCGATACGGTCGTGCAAGGGTGCACCCTTCTCCTCGCGAAACTCGCGGGCGGTGTCGGCGAGGGCGGCGGCGAGGTCGGAGCGGTCCGGGCCCTCGTCGCGGAGATCCTGGATGGAGCGGCGGGTCTCGCCCTGGGTACGGCGGAGCATGCGGAGGGCGAGGTCCAGCGCGTTGCGTGCCCGCTCGGGGGCGTGGGCCACCCGGGCGAGCGCGAGGTCGAGCTGGAGGCCGATGCCGGCGAGCTCCTGCTCGACGGTGTCGTGCAGTTCACGCGCGATGCGGGCCCGCTCGTCGGCGACCTTTTCCTGTTCGATTTTGTCCGCGATGAGCGCGGTCTGCTCGGCGACCTGGCGTCGCAGGAGGACGACCCAGACGCCGGCGAGCAGGAGGGCGGCGAGGGTGGCGCCCGCGCCGACGATGACGCGTTCGCGGGTCCAGAAGGGGGGCGCGCGCAGGAGGTGGAGGTCTTCGGCGCCGCGCAGGAGGATGCTAAAGCTGCGGAGGGCGTCGGGGCTTTCGGCCGGGATCGGGCCGCTCTGGTCGAGGAAGGCGATCCCGGTCACTTGCACGAAGCTTTCGTGGGGGAGTTCGGGAGGCTCGGCGCCCTCGGGCAGAGTCAGGCGGGCCGAGAAGGGGGTGCCGCCGTCGCCGAAGAGAAGGATGCATTCGCGGCCGGAGACGAAGGAGTCGAGCAGGCGGGCCTCGGTGCGGACCAACTCGCCGTGCCAGCGGGGCCGGTTCAGGTTGGCCGGGGCGACGTTGATCGGCTGGGGATGGGGGCGCCAGGGCCCGAGGCGAAAGTCGGTGGTGTGAAGGGCGACGCCGTCCGCGACCGGGGTGGGGAAGCCGACGACGCTGACTTCGCGCCCGACTTCGGGGGGGCGGGCGGACGTGGTGGTGACGATGAGCGGGTCCTCGCCCGAGCGCAGGAAGAAGTACCGGCCGGGGAAGGCTCCGGTGACGACGCCTCGCACGTGCACGCGGGCGTTGGTGTCGCCGCGATATTGGAGGAGTTGGCCGACGGGGCGGGGCTGGGTTTTGAAGGCTTTGCGGGAGCCCTCATCGAGGATCTCGATCTGCTCGAGCCCGGGAGTGTAGATGCGGGCGGCGACGAGGCGGCGGTTCTGGTCGGTGACGGAGCCGTAGACGCCGCGCACGCGGATGGTGGAGCCGAGGAGTTCGTCGGGCAGGCTGCCGGTGGGCCAGTCGCCGGGGATGATGACGGTGAACTCCTCGAGTCCGTTCGACACCTCGAGTTGGAGGCGGCGGTGAAAGCGGCGTAGCTGGCGCACGGTCGCCCGGGTCTCGACCCAATGGGCGTCGAGCGAGGGGTCGAGCAGGCGGCCGGCATCGACGCGGAGAGGCTCGGGAAAGGGCGCGCGGCCGAGGACCTTCGCGCGGGGGAGATAGGAGTCGGGCGGGCGTCTGATGTAGGGGGCGAAACTGCCCGGAGCCGAGAGGCCCTCGAGCTCCACCAGATCGCCGACGGAGAGTTCGAGGCGGGGGCGCTCGGTGCCGGAGCCGTCATTGTAGACGGAGCTGAAGAAGGAGCCGCCGGTCTCGTCCTGGATGAAGGCGAGGGTGCGGAGCGGTTCGAAGTAGGTGACCACGCCGGTCACGCGGACGAGGCGGGAGTCGGCCGCGCCTTCCACGCTGAGGTCGCGGAGTTCGCGGATGGTGGTGATGGTCGACGCGGGTGCGGGGCGGGAGGACTCGAATTCGAGCGCTTGGTCGGGGGAGGGAGTCGGTTCGGGTGTGATTTGGGCCGGGGCGGTGATCTGCGCGAGCGCGGCGAGGGCCCAGGCGGCCAGCAGGCCGGGGAGGCGGGTGGTCGGGGGGAGGGCGGCGCGCATGGAGCAGGGTTAGGCGGAGGCGCTCGGGCTGTCAGCCGTGAAGGGGGATCGACGGCGTTTCCGGTCTAGGAGGGGGAGGAGGCGCGAACGATGGCGTGTACGTGCTCGAGCAGGTCGGAGAGGACGAAAGGTTTGGCCAGGAAGCCGACGCGGCCGAGGGTGGTGTGGGTGGCCGGATCGAGAGTTTGTCCGTAGCCGGAGAGCAGGAGCACGGGGGTCTGCAGGCCGGCTCCGCGCAGGGCCTGCACGAGCTCGAGGCCGGTCATGAGCGGCATGGTTTGGTCGCTCACGACGAGGGCGAAGGCGTGGGGATCCCGGCGAAGGATGTCGAGGCAGACGGGAGCGTCGGGCATGATGCGGGCCGCGTAGCCGTAGCGCTCGAGCGCCTGCTGGGTGAGGAGGGCGACGCTTTCCTCGTCATCGATCACGGCGATGCGCTCCCCGTGGCCGCGGGGAAAGGGATCCGATGGCGGGGATGGTTTATCCTCTTCGTCTTGGGGGCCGAGGTCGGGTGGATCGGCGGGGAGGTAGATGTGGAAGGTGGTGCCGGAGCCGGGCTGGCTGTCGACGAGGATGCCGCCGCCGTGGGCGGTGACGATGCTCTGGGCGATGGCGAGGCCGAGGCCGGTACCGGCACCCACCGGCTTGGTGGTGAAGAAGGGCTCGAAGGCGCGGGCGAGGACTTCGGGTGTCATGCCGCAGCCGTTGTCGGAGATGGTGAGGTGGAGGGCGTGCCCGGGTTGGAGGTTGCCGATGTGAAGCGGGGGCGGTGCGGCGAGGAGGACGGGGGTGAGGGCGAGTTCGAGTTTGGCTCCGGGTTGATCGCCGAGCGCGTGGGCGGCGTTGGTGCCGAGGTTGAGCAGGACCTGCTGGATCTGGGTGGCGTCGCCGAGGACGGTGTGGTCGGCGTCGGGGGCGACGCGGGAGCGAATTTCAATGGTGCCGGGGAGGATGGCGCGGAGCAGGGGCAGGGTCTCTTCGATCACCTGGGCGACACGCACGGCGCGGCGGGGTTGCTCGCCGGCGCGGGAGAAGGCGAGGATGCGGCGGACGAGCTCGGCGGCGCGCTGGCCGGCGAGGCGGACGTTGGCGAGTTTGGCCAGGGCGGGGTGCTCCGGGGGCAGGAGGTCGGAGGCGATCTCGGCGTAGCCGATGATGGCGGCGAGGAGGTTGTTGAAATCGTGCGCGATGCCGCCGGCGAGGTTGCCGAGGGTCTCCATCTTCTGTGATTGGGCGAGCTGGTGCTCGATGCGTTCGCGATCGTGGCGCTGGCGGCGGCGTTCGGTGATATCGCGGGAGATGCCCATCAGGCCGAGGATGCGGCCCTGGTCGTCAAGCAGGCGGTGGGCGCGAGCGTCGACCCAGACGCGGCTGCCGTCTTTTCGGTAGTCCTCGAACTCGCCGCTGAGCTCCTCGCCGGTCAGGGCGCGGCGAAGTTGCTCATCGATCGTGGTCCGTAGCTCGGCGGGGAAGCGGTCGGTCAGTGGTCGGCCGATCAGCTCGGGGGCGCTCCATCCGTAGAGGGTGGTGGCGGCGTGATTCCAGTAGGTGACGATGCCGGAGGGGTCGACGCAGATGATCGCGTCCGGCACGTGGGTGAGGAGTTCGAGGTCGCGGGCGAGGGTGAGCTCGGCGGTCTTGCGGGCATGGATGTCCTGGGTGGTGCCGATGATTTGTTGGGCTTTGCCGTCTGGGGTTCGTCGGGTGACGCGGCCTTTGTTGGCCACCCAGAGCCAGTCGCCCGAGCGGGTGCGAAGGCGGTGTTCACAGTCCCAGGTCGGGGCGTCTCCGTGGGTCACGGTCTGGAGGGTGGCGCGAACGTGGGCGCGGTCGTCGGGGTGGGTTTGGGCGAGCCAGCCGCCCGCGTCCTGGTCGAGGGGGTCGGGAGGATAATCAAGGATACAGTGGCCGGAGGAGTGGGTGCGGAGCCGGTCGCAGGTCAGATCCCATTCCCACCAGACGAGGCGGGAGGCTTCGATCGCGAGGTCGAGGCGGCCGCTCATCCGGCGGAGTTCGCTGACGTCGGAGAAGGTGGCGACGAGGCCAAGCGGACGGTCTGCGGGTCCGGCGTCGGGTGCGAGGTGGAGGAGGAAAGTGTTACCCTCGCGGTCGCAGATCTCGCAGCGAAGGGGCTGGCCGGAATGGAGGGCGCGGGCGAATTCGGCGAGCAGTCGTCCGGGCGGCTCGAAGCGGGCGTCCAGCGGCGTGAGGTCCCGTTGCAGATCGGCCGGGCCGAGGCCGAGGTTTTTGGCGGCGGAGGCGTTGTAGCGGCGGAGGCGAAGGTGCGGATCGAGGATCAGGACCGGGGTATCGAGCGCATCGAGCACCGGGCCGAGCTCGTCGGTTGCGGTCCTCGTTGGCGAGGAGTCCTTCCCGGGCGATGCGCGGGCCCGGGGAGGGAGCGGGTCGTGGCTCGGTTCCGGGTCGGGCATCGTGGTCGGGGTACGGGGGCGGACGGCGGCGGGAGTGATTGCGAAGTAACGGCGTTTGCGAAGCGACCGCAAAAAGGGCCGCGCGGGGCACGGTCGCGGGCCTGGGGAAGGCGGCCTAGCTGGCGCCGGGTTCGGCCTCGAGGAAATCGCGCAGGCCTCTCTCCGGGCCGAAGAGGACGAGGATGTCGGAGGCGAGGAAGGGTTCATCAAGGCCGACGGTCCCCAGGGTACGGAGGTTCGCCGGGGTGTCGGGGTCGGCCTTGAGCAGGCCTCCGAGCAGCGGGCGTTCGGGGCGTTTCAGGGTGACGAGGCGCACGTCGTGGCGGCGGAAGAGCGCCGATTGTTTGTTGATGGTCTGGCCGACCAAGGCGGGAGGAACCGCGGCCTCGATCAGGGCATGGCCGCTGCCGAGATCGATGCCGTCGACCGCGCCGCGCATGAGGAGGGAGTGCGCGAGTCCACGCGCGGCGAACTCCTCCGGCACGACGAGGCGATCGACTTTGAGCAGGCGGAGCAGTCGGCTGTGCATGGAGGAGAGCACGCGGCAGACGAGGCGGCGGGCGCCGAGCTCGCGGGCCCGCATGGTGAAGGCCATCGAGGCTTCGAAGTCGTCGCCGATGGCGATGACGACGGCGTCCATCTCGGAGAGGGGGAAGCGGGCGAGCGGGGCGGTGTCGGCGAAGTCGATCACGGCGGCGGCGGCGACCTCGTCCTTGATCGCGGCGACGTTTTCCTCCCTGCGATCGAGAGCGACGACCTCGGCGCCGAGTTGGCCGAGCTGGAGGGCGAGGTTACGTCCGAAGACGCCGAGTCCGACGATGAGGCATTTCATGGTGTGGGGCGGGTGGCGGGCCGCTTCAGGAGAGCACGATGGTGGTCTCGGGTAAACGCAGGCCGGTGGCTTCGCGACGGGGGAAGAGGGAGATGAGAAAGGCGAGCACGCCGACGCGGCCGACGAGCATGGCGAACACGAGGACGAGTTTCGCGCCGTCGCCGAGCAGGGGCGTGGTCGCGCGGCTCAGGCCGACGGTCGACACGGCGCTCACGGCCTCAAACACGAGGTCCTCCGGGGGCAGTTCGGGGTGGAGCAGGCAGAGGGCGAAGGAGATCACGGTGATGAAGCCGACGGTGGCGATGAGGATGGAGAGGGCGCGGTTGGCGAGTTCGGGGGGGAAGCGCCGACCAAAGGCCTCGATGTCTTCGCGACCGAGCAGCACGCGCCGCAGCGCCAGGAGGGAGACGGCGAGGGTCGAGGTCTTGATCCCTCCGGCGGTCGAGGCGGGTCCGCCGCCCACGAACATGAGAAACATGATGATCACCGCGCTGGCCGGGAGCAGGGTCTCGGTGGGGGTGACGTTGAAACCCGCGGTCCGGGCGGTGACGGAGTGGAAGAGGGCCGTGAGCCAGGGCGAATCCCCGGCGGCGGTGGCGCGGCCATCGCCGGCGACAAACTCGGTCAGGCCGATGAGGAGCGCGCCGCCGACGATCAGGATGGCGGTGCTGACCAGCACCACGCGGCTGTGGGCGGTGAGCCGGGGCGGAGCGGCCACCCGCAGGCCGATGCGCCGGCGCACCCGGGCCACGAGGTAGCTCCAGAAGTTTGTGACCACGGGAAAGCCCAGGCCGCCGAGGATAATCAGGCCCATGATCAGTCCGAGGAAAGGGCCGTGGCCGGAGACACGCGGATCGGCGAGTCCGGCGGAGAGGGTGGAGAAGCCGGCGTTGCAAAAGGCGGAGATGGAGTGGAAGAGGGCGAAGAAGGGCAGGTTTTCCGGCGCGCCGGGCAGCCCCGCGAGGGACTGGTGGATGAGGATCGCGCCGACCAACTCGACGCCGGCGGTGAAGGCCACGATGAGGGCGAGCACGCCGCCGATGTTGGCGAGATTTTCCTCGCTCAACAGGTCTTGCAGGCCGATGCGGTTGCGCAGGGAGACGCCCCCGGCCACGAAATAGGCGAAAAAATAGGTCAGGGTCATCACGCCGAGGCCCCCGATTTGGAGGAGCGCGAGCAGCACCCATTGGCCGTGTTGGGTGAGCAGCGAGGAGACGTCGACGGGGCTGAGTCCGGTGACGCAGACGGCACTGGTGGCGAGGAAGAGGGAATCCACCCAGGACAGCCCGGGATCGCGGGTGGCGTGCGGCATCTGGAGCAGAAGCGCTCCGAGCAGGATCAACGCGGCGAAGCTGAGGATAAAGACGAGGCCGGGGCTGAGGCTGCGCGTGCTCAGCCAACGATTATCCCGGAGCGAGCGGAGAGCGAGGGCGGCGAGCAGGGTGAGCTGCGTGCCGCCCAGCCAGAGCAGGGTGATGGTGGTGGGGGCGATGCCGGTGCCCAGCTCTTGCAGCCAGGCGACCACCTGTGGTCCGACCAGAATCTCGATGCCGGCCAGCGCGGCCAGCAGGGCTTCGGTGCGCCGATTACGCAGCAGGGCGAGGCGACGGGTGGAAAGGGCGAAACGGAAAAGCTCTTGGGCAACGAAGAGCAGGAGGATGAGGCGGGTCGAGCGGGCCACCTCGGCCCGCGCCCAATCGGGGAGTGGCCAGCCCAGCACCACCACGAACAGGCCGAGAGCGAGGGCGCCGCAGAGCAGCTGGGTAAAATCGAGCAGGCGGAGCGCTCGGGCGTGGGGACTCTCGGCGGAGGAAAGGGACACGTGCGTCGGGTGAGTGGTCTTGTCCGCGCTTGGGAGCGGTCCGGGTTATCCACAAGGGGAAAGCGCTCCGCCAGGGCGGAGGCAAGGCCGCAAGACGAGCGGAGCCGTCCGGGGGATGCGCCTAACGCACGGAGGTATCGGGCGGACGCGATTCGGGCTGGGCCTGCTCCACCACGGTCACGCGGCCATCCTCGAAGGTGATGCGCACCCGCTCTTCCATCCGGGGTGCATACACGGGTTGATAGTCGGGGGTGTGGATCACCCGGTAGGTCTTGGAGCCCGGGTCGTAGAAGACATCGCGGCGGAAACCGACCAGCCGCGTGCCTTGGTATTCCTGCCAGTAGGCGCTGTAAATCCAGGTCGAGGTGCGCCCGGAGGCGTTGATCTGATCGCGCTTTTCGTCCGGCACCCCGAGGGCGATGTAGACCATGTCCTGAGTGTCTCCTACCTCGATTTGCCGGGCTTCGAGCCGGGTTTGGGTGGCCGGATCGAGGGCTCGAAAGACGGCCGATTTTTCCTCCGCCCGACGCTTAAACGTGCTGCAACCCGCTCCGGCCAAAATCAGCAAAGCAGTGCAGGCCAACGCAAGGCAACGGGCGGCAAGTGAAGGCATGGATTTAAGATGGGCGTGGTCGGGCAGACTGCAACCCGGGCCCGATCCCTCCGCCCTCAAAAAATCACCGAGAAATCGATTGCAGTCGTATTAAGTGGAACTACCCAAGCCCCCGTATGAATCACTGGTCCGCATTACGGGTTTTGTTGCCCTTGAACCTCGCTTTTTTCGGGGGCTGTCAGCCGCCGCCGCCCGCGGCGACTCAAGCCGTTTCCCAGGCCTGGTCGGCCACGCGCACCTGGACCTCGAGCGATGGTCGGACTCTGGAGGGATCGCTGGTCGCGCGTCTGGGCGAAGACGGCATCATCAAGCGCTCCAACGACGGCGTGCTGCTGCGCATGCCGCCGCGTTTTCTGGATCCGGCCAATCTCGCCTACCTGCGCGAGGCCATTGCCAGCGGGGGGGTGCCCACCACCCTCGACGGGGTTTGGTATGTGCGCACGCGTTTCACGATCCCCGGTGGCGAAGCGCTCATGGCCGCCGACAGCGCCGCGGCCATCGGGCCCCGAATCGCCAAGGTCGAGACCAACTACTGGCTGCTGCTGAGCGAACTCGACGGCAGCAACGCCAAGTGGGTGCGTATCGATTACCACGCCTACTCAAAAGTCCGGGAGGACAGCTTGCTGCCACACGCGGAGCTCGCCAATCAGCGCAGCGGGTCGGGGGCCTTTTTGGACGAGGTGCCGTGCCCACGCACCGACCTCTACATCATCGATGCCCGCTACGGGCTCACGTCGCGCCGGATCAACGTCACCCGCGCGATGATCGGACACCTCGCCTCCGGCACCCTGCCGGTCACGGTGAATCCAGGCCTGTTTGGCCTGCCGGAGCACGCGCCCGATGTCTGGGACATCGCCGTCACCTGGCAACGCGAGGGTCAGGGGGCGCTGACGCGCGTGGTGCGCGACGGCTCCATCCTGGCCTGGCCGGAGTTGAAATGAGCGCCGGGCGCGCGCGGTACTCAGCGCGGGGATTTTTCCTGAGCGTGTAGGATATCCTCGAGGCTCAGGCCGGTGAGGCGCTTGATGCCCGCGAAGAGTCGGAAAAGCGCCACCATCATCATCGCCGTGCTCGGCACCGCGATCACCGGCCAGCTCCAGACCTGCATCCGGGCCAGCTGGGCGTTGAATTCCGGCGTGCCGGCCGGCGCGGTCAGGAGCCAGCGCGCGAGCGCGAAATTCAAGGCCGCGCTGATCAAAAAAGATCCGACGACCAGCCAGCCGACGCGCGCCAGCAGGCGGTCAAACTGCGCGCGAGCGTCGTGGGCCCGGAGGGCGGCGTCGACTTTCGCGACGTCGATCACTTGCTCGTTGTAGACGAATTGGTGGAGCAGGGGGCGGCGCGATTTCATCGAGACGGCCACCATCAGGCCGATGACGAGCGGCACCGACGCCTCTTTGACGGCAAACCAGATGCCATCGACCTCGGCCAGGCCGAAGCCACCGGTCAGGAGGGTGCTGGCAAAGCCGATCCCGGCGATGAAGTTGAACTTCCGCCGCCGGGCGAAATCCCAGGCCCCGTAGCCGAGGGGAAACGCCAGCGCGAGCACCAGCGCCGCCGCCGGTCCCAGGCGCTCCGGGCCGCTCAGTTTGGAGAGGATGAGCGCCGGCAGCGCGATGGTGCAGATCAGATTGACCAGCAGGTTTTCCCGTTGCGGACGCGGGGCGGCTGCGGGCGGGGAGGAGGGAGCGAGGGGATCGGACACGGTGGGGAGAAGTGGGTACTCCACGTGCCGCCCGCCCCGGAGTCAGGCGAAAATCCCTGTTTAAATCCCGCCCGGTGCGCCTACGCTTCGCCCGCTTATGATCCTCCTCGGCGTCAACATCGATCACTGCGCCACCGTGCGCCAGGCCCGCTACCGCGGCTATTCCGCAAGCGTGGGCGGGCCGGTCGAGCCCGATCCCATCGCGCTCGCCACGCTCGCCGAGCGCGCGGGCGCGGACGGCATCACGATCCACCTTCGCGAGGATCGACGCCACATTCAGGAGAGGGATGTCTTCCGGCTGCGGGAGGTGGCGCAGACCCGCATCAACCTCGAGATGGCCTGCACGCCCGCGATGACCGAGTTCGCGCTCCGGGTGAAGCCGGACTCCGTCTGTCTCGTCCCGGAAAGTCGGGAGGAGATCTCGACCGAGGGCGGGCTCGATGTGGTCGGGCGGCGCGACCGGGTGCGCGCCGTGTGCGAGGCGATGGTCGCGGCGGGGATCACGGTGAGCCTCTTTATCGATCCCGATCGGGAGCAGATCGCCGCCTCGGCCGAGCTGGGCGCGCCGTGGATCGAGCTGCACACCGGCTCCTGGGCCAACGCCTACCACACGCCCCGCCGGGCGGAGGAGTTTGCCCGTTTGGTCGCCGGTGCCCGACTGGCCCATGAAGCCGGCCTGGTGGTCAACGCCGGGCACGGCATCAACTACGTCAACGTCTCCGAAATCCGCACGCTGCCCCACGTGCATGAACTGAACATCGGGCACAGCATCATCAGCCGCGCGCTTTTCACCGGGATCGAGGAAGCGGTGCGAGAGATGAAAGCCCGCCTGCGGCCGGCCTCCGCGCCCTGAAGCCGCTCCGGCCCCTTCCGCGATGAACACCGCGTCCTTCCCGCCCCCGGCCGGTCCGCTGCTCGGACTCGGCTGTGACCTCTGCGAGGTCGAGCGTGTCCGCGGCGTGTGGGCGCGGCAGGGCGAGCGTTTTCTCGAACTTACCTTCACCGCCGGGGAAAAGGACTACTGCCTGCGCATGCGAGATCCCGCGCCCCATTTGGCCGCCCGCTTCGCCGCGAAGGAGGCGGTGGCGAAGGCGTTTGGCACGGGGATCGGTGCCGAGCTGGGCTGGCGCTCGGTCGAGGTCGTGCACGACGAGCGGGGCGCGCCGCGTGTGCGGCTGGACGCGCAGGGGGAGGCCTTGCTCGCCGCCCGGGGCGCGAGGTCGATCCTCCTCAGCCTCTCGCACACGGGCAGCACGGCGATGGCCGTCGCCGCGCTGGTGGGCCCGGCCGCGATCCCGGTCAACGCATGAAGTCTCTCACGCTCGAGCAGGCCCCGCCCATCCTGGGCTGCGTCGAGGCGCGGGCCTTCGAGGCCCGGTACTTCGCCGGCGACGAGTCCCGGGAGTGGGCCGCGATGCAGGCCGCCGGCCGGGGCGTGGCCGACGCCGCGTTGGCGGACTGGCTGGAGCTGGGCGAGTGGCCCGCGGCCCCGCGGGTGCTGGTGCTGGCGGGCAAGGGGCACAATGCCGGCGACGCGCTGCTCGCGGCCGCGCGAGTGCGGGCGCGGATCCCGGACGCGCGGATCGACTTCGTCCTGGCGCTGGGTGAACGCGGACTCCGGCCGCTGGCCCGCCGCGCGCTTGATCAGCTCGAGGACGCGCAGCGGGTGCCGGCCGATGGGGCCTCGGGTTGGGCGCGGGAGTACGACCTGTGTTTCGATGGAGTCTTTGGCCAGCAGTTCAGGGCGCCGTTGCCCCCACTTTGCGCGGGGTTGTTTGCCCGGGTAAACGCCCACCCGGTCCGCCTGCGAGCGGCGGTGGATCTGCCGAGCGGTCTGGACGGAGCGGATGCGTTTCGGGCCGACTTCACCTATGCCACGGGAATCGTGAAGACGCCCCTGCTCGGCCTGGCGAGCGCGGGGCGACCGCGCTACGTCGATCTCGGCTTTTTCGAGCGGACTGCGGAGTCGGCCGCTCTCGCGGAGGAGCAGGGCCCGGCCGACCGCCTCTTGACGCGGGGCGTGCTGCGAGACCTCGCGCGGTGGCGCGAGCCTCGCGGGGACAAGCGGGATCACGGACACGTCCTGGTGGTGGCGGGCTCGAGGCGTTATCCCGGCGCGGCCTTGATGTGTGTGCTGGCGGCGCTGCAGGCGGGCGCGGGTCTGGTGAGCGGGGCGGTCCCGGAGAGTCTGGTGCCCGCCTTCGCCGCGCGGGCGCCGGAGGCGATCTGGATCGGTCTGCCCGAGACGCCGGATGGCGGGCTGGCCCTGGAGGGGGTGCGGTTGCTGCACGAGGCCGCCGGGCGCGTGGACGCGGTGGTGATCGGGCCGGGGCTGGGGCGGGAAAGGGAGACGCTCGCGCTGGCCCGGGAGATCGTCGCGCGGTCGTCGCGCCCGCTGGTGCTCGATGCCGACGCGCTCCATCCCGAGGTGGTCGGCGCCGGATCCGCGCCACGGGTTCTGACCCCGCACGGCGGCGAGTCGGCCCGCCTCGGCACCGCGATACCCGGGGGTGCGGTGGTGGTGCGGAAAGGGCCGCTGACCCGGATCGAGGTCGCCGCCGTCGGCGACGGGGCACGTGGACCGGCGTGGCACAGTTTTTTCGGGGGCCCGGTCCTTTCGCGGGGAGGCAGCGGCGATATTCTCGCGGGCTTGATCGGCACGCTGCTCGCGCAGACTCCGGGCGACCCCCGGGGCGCGGCGGTGCGCGGGGTGGTGTGGCAGGGCCTGGCGGCCGACGCTTTGGCGCGCGAGCGCGGTGCGGCGGCGGTGCGGAGCACGCAACTCCTCGACTTTCTCGCCCCGGCGCTGCGAGCCTGCGGGACATGAGCGAGCTGAGCGTCACGCAGGCCTTCCTCGTCCTGAACGCGTTGCCGGACATCGGGCCGATCACGACCAACCGGCTGCTGGCGGCGTTTGGCGAGGATCCGCGGGCGCTTTTCCGGGCCACGGCGGCGGAGCTGGAAGCGGTGAAGGGGGTGGGGCCGCGGATCAGCGGTAATCTGCGTGGCTGGCGCGGGCTGGTGGATCTGGCCCGGGAGGAGGAGCGCCTGGCCGCGACGGGGGCGGATTTCGTGAGTTGTCGGGACGCGGCCTATCCGCCGCTGCTGCGCGAGCTGGCCGACGCGCCGCTCGGGCTGTATCGGCGAGGGAACTACACCTTTGACGCCCCGTGCATCGCGATCGTCGGTTCACGGCGCACGACACTTTACGGCCAGGCGACCGCGCGCATGCTGGGCCGGGAGCTGGGGCGGCTGGGGTTTTGCGTGGTCAGTGGACTGGCCCGGGGGATCGACACCTGCGCGCACGAGGGCGCCCTGGAGGGAGGCGGGCGGACGGCGGCGGTGCTGGGCAACGGGATCGACCTGATCTATCCGCCGGAGAACCTCGGTCTTTACCAGCGGATCGAGGCGGGCGGGGGCGCGATTTTGACCGAGTTTCCCTTCGGACGGCGGGCGGATCGCCAGAGCTTCGCCATGCGCAACCGGATCGTGGCCGGGATGTGCCGGGCGCTGATCGTGGTCGAGAGCGATGTGAGCGGGGGATCGATGATCACGGCGAAATTTGCCGGTGAGCAGGGCCGGCTGGTGTTTGCGGTGCCGGGGCGGATCGACCAGCCGAGCAGCGCGGGGTGCCACCAACTGATTCGCGACGGGGCGACTTTGCTGACCTCGGTCGACGATGTGTTGTCCGAGCTGGACTATCTGCGCGGGCTGGCCCCGTCGGCAGCGGCAGCCCCGGTCCCCACACCGGAAACGGAGGCTCCGGCGGAGCGGGGCTCGCGCGAGGTCGCGCCGGGCTTGAGCGTGGAGGCCGCGGATATCCTCGGTCGCTTCGCGGGCGGGGCGATTTTGGCGCCGGACGCCTTGGTCGCGGCCACGGGTTTGCCGAGCGGGGTGGTGTCCGCCAATCTGCTGCTTCTGGAGCTGAAACGTCTGGTGGCGAAGCGCGCGGACGGAACTTACGAGGCGCGCTGAGCCGGGGCGTTTTTCAGGTGGCGGCCACCCAGCCGGCGCCCAGCACGGCGGTGGCGCCGAGGACGAGGGAGGCGCGGCCGCGGTAGCCGCGCGCGCCGAGGGTGGCGGCGAGGCCGGCTTTGAGCAGGGAGTTGGCCGCGACGGCGAGGATGACGGCGCGGGCGGCGAGATCGAGATCGATGGCGCCGTCACGCGTCGATTCGGCGAGATTCAGGGAGATCGCGTCGACGTCGGTGAGACCGGAGACGAAGCTGAGGGGCAGCAGTCCGATCCGCCAGTCGCCGGCGAGCGCGAGTTTCACCAGGAGGCCGATCAAGGCGTAGAGAGCGGCGAACTTGATCGCGGTGCCGAGGCCGAGGGGGTTGCCGAGGGTGGGGGTCTCGACCGCGCCGGCGGAGGGGCGCCGCAGCCAAAACCAGCCGGCAAAAACGAGGGCGGGCGCCGCCATGAGGAGGAGCGGCGGGAGGAGCCTCGCACTGAGCGTGGGGCTGAAGAGGGCGAGGGCGAGGGCGACGCGCGGGAGCATCACCGTGCAGGCGGTGACGGTGGCGAAGGCGTGGTGGGGGGCGAGGCCGGGCTCGACCCGGCTGCGGCGGGAAAAGGCGAGGGTGCTGGCGGTGCTGGAGGCGAGCCCGCCGAGCAGGGCGGTGACGGTGAGTCCGGCGCGGGTGCCGAGCAGACGCATGGCCACGTAGCCGGCGAAGCCGAGCCCGGAGATGAGCACGACCATCAGCCAGATTTTGTAGGGATTGAGCGCGCCCCAGGGGTCGAGCGCGCGGTTGGGCACGAGCGGGAGGACGATCCCGGTGATGGCGGCGAATTGCAGCGCGGCGCGGATGTCCTCGGTGGTGAAGCGGCGTGTCCAGGCGTGGATGGGTTGTTTGAGCCCGAGCAGGACGAGGGTGAGGGCGGTGACGAGAATCGCGGCGCGGGGGGCCTCGACCGCGAGGAGGGCGCCGACGAGCACGGTGAGGAGGGCGGCGGCAAAGCCGGTGCCTCCGGGGGCCCGCTCGGCGGCGGGGCCCGGAGTCCAGCGCTGGGCGATGAGGTGGGCGGCGACGAGGGTGAGCACGACGGGCAGGGCCCAGGGGAAAGCGGCGGCGATGCAGCCGAGGAGGGCCCAGAGCACGTGGGTGCGCACGCCGCCGAAGTCGACGGCCTGGCCGGCGGGCCGGAGCTGTTCGCTCCATTGGCGGATGCTGCCGATGAGGGCGCCGCAGCCGGCGGCGGCGGCCAGGGCGGAGAGGGAGGGAGACATGGGGAGGGACGGTGCGAGGAGCGTGGCCCCGGGCAAGTCGACCACGCGGCGGGGACCGGCGGCCGGTCGCTAGGTGCCGGCGAGGGCGTCGATCTTGCCGATGAGCTCCTCGAGGGTGAAGGGTTTGGGCAGAAAGGCGGTGGCGGGGGCGCGCAGAAGCTCGTCGACGCCTTTTTCCGCGTGGTAGCCGCTGATCAGGAGCACGGGGGTGTCCGGACGGGCGAGGCGGAGGTGGCGGAGGATCTCCGCGCCGCCTTGCCCGGGCATGGTGAGGTCGAGAATCACGAGGTCGAAGTCGCGGGGCGCGGCGAGGAAGCGACGGAGGGCTTCTTCTCCGTCCGCGTAGGCCGCGACGTGGTGACCGCGGGCGGAGAGGAGGGGGCGGATCGCTTCGCGGACCGAGTCTTCGTCGTCGGCGAGGAGGAGGCGGAGCCGGCGGGCGGGTGGCGGGGACGACCCCGCGGTCGGGGCGGGGAGGGAGGGGGCCGCGGGGCCGGGCGAGGAGCTGGCCGGGAGGTAGATGCGGAAGCTGCTGCCTTCGCCGGGGCGGCTGCGCACTTCGAGGGCGCCGAGGTGGCCGCGCACGATGCCGAGCACGGCCGCGAGTCCCAGTCCGCGGCCGGTGAATTTGGTGGTGAAAAAGGGGTCGAAGACGCGGGCGAGCAGATCGGGGGGCATGCCGCAGCCTCGGTCGGCGATTTCCAGGCAGACGTAGGTGCCGGCGGGCAGTTCGGGGGCGAGCACGCAGCGGGCAAAGAGGGCGGCGTCGGCGTGGAGGGAGCGGGTGGCGAGGGTGATGTCGCCCCGGCCTTCGGGGAGGGCCTCGGCGGCGTTGATGAGCAGGTTCATCGCGAGTTGCCGGATCTGGTCCGGATCGGCGGTGACTGTGGGCAGCCCGGGCGCGAGTTGGTAGTGGATACGGGCCTGGCGGGCGACGGAGAGTTGGAGAAACTCGGCGGCTTCGCGGGCGATCTGGCCGGGGTCGATGGGTCGGACGGCGAGCCGGCCGCGGCCGGAGTAGGCGAGCATCTGGCGGCAGAGCGCGGCGGCGCGGTGGGAGGCGATCTCGATCTGGGCGACGGAGTTTTGGGCGGCGTCGGCCTCGGGGAGGAGGGCGCGGAGGAGGTTGGCGTGGCCGAGGATGCCGGTGAGGAGGTTGTTGAAGTCGTGGGCGACTCCGCCGGCGAGGATGACGAGGCTTTCGAGTTTCTGGTTTTCGAGGAGTTTACGCTCGATCGCCCGGCGGCCGGATTCGGCCTCGCGGAGTTCGGTGATGTCGGTGGCGATGCCGGAGACGGCACGGATGGAGCCGTCGGGGGCGCGGAGGGGGAATTTCGAGACGAGGTAGGTGCGACGGCGGTCGGGCATGTCGTAGCTCTCTTCGAAGGAGACGGTCTCGCCGGTGGCGAGGACGCGGCGGTCGACGGCCTCCATGGCTTCGACGACGGGATCGGCGTGGAGTCCGTGATCGCTTTTGCCGAGGATTTCGGGTCGGGAGAGCCGGTAGGCGGAGCAGAAGCGCAGGTTGACGAGTTGGTAGCGGAGGGTGGCGTCCTTTACCCAGATGACGCCGGGGTTGTGGTCGATGATTTCGTCGAGCATGGCGCGGCTCTCGGCGAGCTCGGCGGTGCGGCTGCGGACTTCGTGGGCGATGCGGGCGGTGCGG
>JBILUB010000155.1:0-6285 GCA_044371245.1 Opitutaceae bacterium | reverse complement strand
GGTCGGGCGCGGCGACCCGGCCTCGGCCGACCGCCTCGCGCGGCTCGCGCTCGAGGCCACCCGCCGCGCACGGCTCAACCAGCCGCAGGTCTCGCTGCGTTTCCACGCCGGACAGGACCCGGCGTTGATGGCGCTCGCGCTCGACCTGCTCGGCGAGGGCCTGACCTTCCCCATCCTCTACAACGACGACGTCAACGTGCCCGCCGTGGCGCGCGCGCTCGGCGTGCCCGAGGCGGAGGCGGCCGGCCACGTGCCGTATGGCTGTGGCGAATACGTGCTCGCCTCCCGCGCCGTCGCCTCGCCCAACGGCGTGGTCAACCTGCTCAAATGCCTCGAGCTCGCGCTGCGCGACGGGTATGACCCGGTGGCGGGGCGCCAAGCGGGTCCGCGCACCGGCGAGGTGGCGAGCTTCGCCAGGTTCGAGGACTTGTGGCGCGCCTACGCCGCGCAGGTGGAACACATGGTGGCGGCGCTCGCCGAGCACCAGCGCATCGCTCACGACGTGAGCGGGCGCGAGGCGCCGTTTTTGCTGCTCAGCGCGCTCCACGACGATTGCCTGGCGCGGGGACAGGGGATCTTCGCCGGGGGCGTGCGCCACGTCGGCGGCACGATCGAGACCTATGGCAACACCAACGCCGCCGACGCGCTCACCGCTATCGCCCGCCGAGTGTTTAGCGAAGGCGCGCTCTCTTTGCCCGAGCTGGTGCGGCTGCTCGACGGCGACTTCGCCGGGACCGACGGCGCGGCCTGGCGCGAGCGGCTGCAGGCCGCTCCGAAATATGGCAACGACGACGACGAGGCCGACGCGATGGCCGCGCGCGTGCACGAGCACGTCTGCGAGGCGGCGCGCGCGCAGGCGGCGCGGGTGGGCCTGGACAGCTATCTGGTGGTGGTGATCAACAATTGGGCCAACACCGTGCTCGGTCGCAGCACCGTGGCCTCGGCTGACGGACGGCGCCGCGGCGCACCCATGGCCAACGCCAACAACCCCGCGCCCGGCGCGGACCGCGCGGGCGTGACCGCGTTTCTGCGCTCGCTGCTCAAGCTCGACCCGGCGCTGCATGCGGGGTCGGTCCAGAACATGAAGTTCTCGACCGAGTTCTTCCGGCGCCGCCGGCCGCAGCTAGAGGCCCTGCTCGCGACCTACTGGGCAGGCGGCGGGGCGCAGGCGATGCTCACCGTGGTGTCGCGCGCCGACCTGCAGCAGGCGCGGCGCGAGCCGGCGAAATGGGGCCACCTGATGGTTCGGGTCGGCGGTTTCAGCATCCGTTTCGTCGACCTCCCGCCCGAGGCGCAGGAAGAGGTCCTGGCCCGCACCCTCCATGAATGAGCCGAGCGGCATCGTTTTTGACCTGCAACGCGGCGCGCTCCACGACGGGCCCGGCATTCGCACGACGGTGTTTTTAAAAGGCTGCCCGCTGCGCTGCGCGTGGTGCCACAATCCGGAGTCGCAGGCCTTCGCCCCGCAGACCGGGCGCAGCGGCAAGGTCTACGGTCGGCCAATGACGGTGGGCGAGGTCATGGCGGTGGTGCGGCGTGACCGCGCCTTTTATGTGAACTCGGGCGGCGGCCTGACGCTTTCCGGCGGCGAGCCTACCGCGCAGTTCGCGTTTTGCCGGGCCTTGCTCGAGGCCGCGCGGGCGGAGGGCATCGGCACCTGTCTCGATACCTGCGGACAGACGCCGTGGGACAAGCTGAGCGAACTGGCGCCCCTGGTGGATGTGTTTCTTTTCGACTATAAAGCCACCGGCGTGGAGGCGCACCGGCGCCTCACCGGTGTCGACGGCGGGCTGATCCGGGAGAACCTCGGGCGCCTGCTGGCCGGCGGCGCGCGGGTGGTGTTGCGCTGCCCGATCGTGCCCGGCGCCAACGCTGGGCACGAGCACGACGCGGCGATCGACGAGTGGTCGCGGCGCTTTCCGGGCCTGGAGGTCGAGCGCCTGTCCTATCACACGTGGGGTGTGGCGAAGTATCGCGACCTCGGGATGGAGCCGCCGCGTTTCGGCGCGGCGGCGGCCTGAGCGCTTCAAGGCGGCGGGCCGGACGGGAAGCTCGGCTCTAGCCAGCCGGGCGGGCGCGACGCAGCGTATCGAAAAAGTCGTTACGCATGGCGTCGGCGTCGATCGAAGCGTGCAGACCGACGGTGCGCGGGGTGTTTTCCGGCGGCGTTTGCGCCCGGCCGAAGGTGGCGAGCTCGGGGCGGGCGAGCGCCTGGACGAGCGCAAGATCCCAGAGGATGCGGGTCTGGTCCTGGGGGTTCGTTTCCTCCCAGCGTTCGATCAAGAGGCGCTCGGCGGGGATGGCGCGGGAGAGGGTGGCGAGGGTCTCGGTCTTGTCGAAGGTGAGGGTCCGGGCGGTAGAGAGCGGCATGATGGCGAGCTCGAGATCCGGGTGGTCGAGTAGGTAGTCGAAGCCGTTGAGATCGTTGCGGACGTTGAACTCATTTTTGTTCCAGACGCCGCGCGCGGGGTCGTAATCGGCGCCGAGCAGGTGGATGGAGAGGCGCGGAGCCACGGTCGGTTCGAGGGCGATGGCGGAGGCGAGGTTGGTCACGGCGCCGAGGCCGAGGACGTGCAGCTTCTCTCCGGCGGGCAGGGCGAGGGCGGTGGCGATGAGGGCGCGGGCGGCGGCGGAATCGCGCGGTTCACGGCCGCCCCAGGCGCGGCCCATCTGGCGGTCGGCGCCGCGGGGGTGGGGGAGGGAGGAGCGGCCGAGAGCCGCGAGCAGATCCTCGTTGATCCCCTGGGAGAGGCCGATCGGGTCGATGCCGCGCGTCGGGTATTGGTTCCAACGTTCGAAGGCGACGAGGTCGGCGTTGTTGAAGTGGACGGAGCTGAGGCCGACGACGTCGAAGGCGGGGGAAAGGAGGGCGTAGAGGATGGCGTAGGGGTCATCCATTTCGTTGCCGGTGTCGGCGTCGATCCAAGTTTTGAGCGGGGGCATGGGAGGAAGGAAACGCGGAGCCAAGCGCGGGCGCGGCGACGGTGTCGAACGGGAAGTGGCCGGGGGCAGTGGGAGAGGGCGGGCGCGTTTCCGCTACGGGGTGCCGGTTCGCAGGTAGGGGCGGAGGGCGGCGTAGGTTTCCTCGCGCAGCACGCAATTTTCCAGGGCGAAGGATTCGGCCATCGCGAGAATCTCGGCGGGCGGTTGCGCGGCGAGGAGGCTGAGTTGGTGTTCGAGCATGAGGCGGTTTTGGCCGCGTTGCATTTCCTCGAAGGCGGCCTCGCGCAGCCAGCGGGATGTGGGGGCGGGGCGGTGCGCGAGACGGGAGGAGATGGAGTCGAAATGGGCGCGGAGGGCGGCGCCGAGTTCGTCGCGCAGGCCGAGGAGCGCGGGGTCGCGCACGAAGCGCAGCCAGGGCGTGTCGGGGCGCGGCACGTAGAGGCCGAGGCGCCAGATGTCCTTGTAGGTCCAGAGCAGCCAACCGAAGCCCATTTCCTCGGCGACGTCGGTCTGGGCCTGGAAAATCGCGTGGGCGCGGCGCGGCTCCCAGCGGGCGGAGAGGCCGTATTCACCGAGCAAGCACGGCCGGGCGCTGCGGCGGGCGAACTCCAGCTCGGGGGCGGTCTGGGCGCGCAGGAAGGCGCGGTGAGCCTCGACGTCGTCGCCTTCGGGCAGGCGCGGACCGGCGGGGTCGAGGCGGAGGCTGTCCTCGTAGAGCGGGTAATGGTGGAAGGTGGAGGCGGTGCGCGGGTCGGCGAAGAGCGCGGGGTCGAGCAGGGCGTTGCCGCCGCCCTGACGCACCGGGCCCTCGATCACGATCCAGCCGGCGGGGTCGACGGCGCGGATCTCGGCGACGAGGCGGTGGTAGAGCCCGTTCATCGCGGCGGTCTGGGCGGCGGGCGTGAGTTCGCCGGGCAGGTGGGTCTGCGGCTCGTTGAGCAGGTTGTAGCCGAGCAGGGCGGGGTGGGCGTGGTAGCGCCGGGCGAGCTCGCGCCAGAGGGCGCAGACGCGGTCCTGGTGGGGGCGTTCGTTCCAGAGCTCGGCGTAGCCGGTGGGCTGGTCGGCTGGCGGGGTGGTGTTTTGCCCGCCGGGCGCGGCGTGCAGATCGAGCAGGACGGCGAGGCCCTGCGTGGCGCAGTCGTCGAAGAGGCCGTCGAGCAGGGCGAGTGTATCCGTGTTCCAGATACCAGGAGCGGAGGCGGACTCGAGGTAGCGCCAGGCGAAGGGCACGCGCACGCAGTTGAAGCCCAGCTCGGCGATGCGGCGGAGGTCGGCCGGGGTGATGAAGTGGCGGCGGTAGGCGCGGAGAAAGGCGGCGGCGGTGGAGTCGCCGAGGTGGTCGGCGAAGGCGCGGCGGATCTGCCAGTCGGTGCCGTCGAGCCCGAGCATGAAGTCCTCGAGGACGAGCCAGGAGCCGAGGTTGACGCCGCGGGGGCGGAAGGGCCGGCCGCGGAAGGTAAAGTCGGGCAGGGGCGCGGCGGTGTTGACGACGGGAGCGGGCATGGGTGGGACGGACAGGTTGCCCGGAGCGGAGCGCGTTGAAAGCCCGGGTTCGCGGGGACGCGCGACGGGGTCGGAATCCCGTGGCGGCGGAACCGTTCGCCACGGGAGACGGCCAATCGTTGATGGGCAAACTCCCGCGCATCCTGCGACCTCGGGGGCGGAGGAACGGTGTTTGCCGAGCGGGTGTGGGTGGGCGGTTTTGCGTATTGCCGCCGAGGTCACGGCGGGGAGGCTGGGCAGATGATGCGTTTCGGTATCTGGCTTCGATTCTTCGGTGTTTGGGCGGCGGGGGCGGTGGGTGGCGGGGGCGCGACCGCGCTCGGTTCGGAGGCGGAGCAAGCGCCGCCTGCCTCGACCGTGGCGGCCCCCGTGGGGGCAGGCGCGGAAGTCGGCGGGGAGAGCGTGCTGGTACGCGAGATGCGTGAGTGGGGCGGGGAGGCGGCGGCGGTGCTGCAACGCGCGCTGGAGCGCCTCAATGCCTCGCCTTTTCTTGAGGTCGAGGTGCGGGGGCGCTCCTACCTCATGGCGGTCCCGAGCATGACTCGGCGCGAAGCGTGGGAGCGGGAGGCCTCGGGCATGAGCGACGTGGAGGTGGCGCTGCTGCGTCGGCACCAGGGCGGCCCGACGCTCGAGGCGATGCACTCGCGCACGCTGGGCGGAAGCGCGGCTCAACTGCGCGGGCTGCTGCTCCTGCAGGATCCCGCCCAAGAGGAGGGTCTGGTGATGCTGAACTCGGGCGAGGAGCCGACGCCGACGAAACTTCGCATGCCGATGAGCTTCTTCCGCGAGGATCGGCGGACGCGGGTGGGACGGCACTGGGAGGGGGCGGCGCCTTTCGTGCTCGAGGTGGCGGCTTCGCGTCCCAGCACCCTGCGGCCGCTGGTGATGGCGGCGCGGCCCAGCTCCCTACGTCCGGTGGCGCGCGAGACGGTGGGCGACGTCGGCGTGGTGGTGGTGGAACTGAAAGGCCAGGGCGGGCGCGAGTTGTTGTGGATCGAGGAGAACACCTCGCGCGTGCTGCGCTCGGTCGTGCTGTCCCTCATGCAGATCACGGAGCTGGTCTATGTTTACCGCGAGGCGGAGGCGCCGTCGGAAGGAGATTTCGACGCCGACGCGGGGTTTGCCCGGCTGCTCGCTCTGGAGCGGGTGGAGGGCGGGCTGGCGGAGTGGGAGGCGCTGCGGGAGCGCTTGATCGCCTACCGGCCGCCGGCCGAGGAGCGGAGCCCGTCTGCTCGCCCGCAGGGGCCGGTGGACCGGCGTTTGGTCTCTGGCAGGCCGTCGGAGCCGGGCTCCTCGAGCACGGGCGGGGCGGCGGGGGCGCCCGGCGGTCCGGGGACGGCTCCGGGCGCGCCGACCGGGGCGCCGCCCGAGCCCCTGCCGTCGGCCTTCGGCATCATGGCGGATCATCGGGCGGGCGAGCCGCCGATCGATGTCGACGCGATCATGAACGGGCTGCGCACGCAATTCGCCGCGGATCGGTTCGTGATGCTGAACATGCGGGCGCGGATCGGCTCTTCGACCGCACTCGGGAGCGGGAGCGGGAGCGGGAGCGGCGCGGCCCCATCGGAGGTCGGGCCCTTCGAGCTGGCGAGGGTGTTGCTCGCGCGCGCCCCCGGGGGCGCTTTGTCCGGCGGGGCGGCGAGGGAGAATCCGGACGGCGCACGGCATTCCTGGACCATGCGCGTGGTGGCCTTGCCCAGACCCGGCGCCGGGGTGTTGCGGGAAACGATGCGCACCGAGTCGATGACGCGCGCGCCTCGGGACGAGAACATCGATGACGCGCGCGTTCGGTCGGAGTTGATGGCCACGCTGTCTCAGCTCGGGCTCGACTCGGGCGAC
>JBILUB010000154.1:0-6291 GCA_044371245.1 Opitutaceae bacterium | reverse complement strand
GATCGCGGTACTCATGCCTCCCACCCAAAGCCAAAGCCCCGGCGAGATACAGGCTGAACGCCGCCGGGGGGCGGACCCGCCGCCCCTCCCCGCCGCCCCGGCCGCTCTCTCCCCGGCGCCTGCCTAGACCATGTCGGGCGGCACCGTGGCGATCGCCTCCTCGAGCGTCGTCAGGCCCTCCTTCACCTTCAACATCGAGTCCTGGTGCAGAGTCTTCATGCCGCCCCGCATCGCGATTCGTTTCAGCTCCGCCGATTCCAGTCCCTTGTTGATGCCATCGACCAACTCCGAGTTGGTGACCATGAGCTCGTGGATGCCGACGCGGCCCTTGTAGCCCGTGCTGTTGCACTTCGGGCAGCCCTTCGGATTCGCCTTAAAAATCTGGCCGGACCAGCCGATCGCGGTCTCCAGCAACTCCTTCTCCCGGCCCACCGGCTCGTGGGAGACGCGGCACTGCTTGCAGACGCGGCGCATCAGTCGCTGCGCACACACGCACAAGAGCGACGAACTGATCATGAAGGGCTCGATGCCCATGTCGGTCAGACGGGCCACCGTGCTCGGCGCATCGTTGGTGTGCAGCGTCGAAATCAGCAAATGGCCCGTCAACGCGGCCTCGACCGCGATACCGGCGGTTTCCTTGTCGCGGATCTCACCCACCAGAATGATGTCGGGGTCCTGGCGCAGATAGGCGCGGAGCGCGCTGGCGAAGGTCAGGCCGATCTGCCGGTGCATCTGCATCTGGTTAATGCCGGCCAGAGTGTACTCGATCGGATCCTCGGCGGTGCGGATCACGATATCGGGCGCGTTGATCTCGCCGAGCGCGGAGTACAGCGTCATCGACTTGCCGGAGCCGGTCGGTCCGCAGTGCAGGATCATGCCGTAGGGCTGCCGGATGCAGTCGCGATATTTGGAGAGATTCTCCTCGGAAAAGCCGAGCGCGGTCAGCGGCAAGGTCGACTTCTGTTTGTCGAGGATACGCATGACGACGCCTTCGCCGTAGTTGAGCGGGGCGGTGGAGACGCGCAGATCCACGTCGATGCCTTTTTTGGTATAGTGCTTAAAGACGATGCGCCCGTCCTGCGGCAGCCGGCGCTCGGCGATGTCGAGATTGCACATGATCTTCAGACGCGCGATCAGAGCCGGCCCCACCTTGTGCGGCAGACGCAGCTTTTCCTGGCAGACGCCATCGATGCGGTAGCGCACCACGATCTCTTTTTCCCACGGCTCGATGTGAATGTCCGAGGTGCCGGAATAGTACGCGTCCTCGATGATCCGGTTGGCCAGCTGCACGATCGGCGCCGAGTCCTCGTTGACGTCGATCTCGGCCGATTCGTTCTCGTCGATGCCATACTCCGCACCGATCGCCCCCACCACGTCGTCGAAGCCCGCGGGACGACTGGCCTCCTTGGCAAACTTGTCCCGGATATCGCTCTCCCGGGCCAGCAGGCGCACCACGCGTTTGCCGGTCAGGTCCTGCACCTTCTGCGGGATCGCCAGGTCAAAGGGATTGGCCACCGCCAAGAGCAACATGTCGCCGGCGTAGCCGATCGGCAGGCAGAGGTTTTCCTGGCAAAACTCCTGCGGCACCCGCTCGTAGGTGCTGCTGGTCACGCGAAACTTCGCGGCGAAAAACGGCGCGAGGTTGTAGGCCCGCGATTTGGCGACAAAGAGCTGCGACGCCGTGATGCCGTGCTGTTCGCGCAGGAGCTTGTCCTGCTCCTCGCCGGAAATCTCGTCCGGCCGCGAGGCGAGCGCGGTTACCTGGTCGCGCGGGAGGCGGCCTTGTTTTTCGAGTTGCTGGACGACTTGAAGCTGGAGTTTGCCGAGCGGCATGGGGAAAGGGGGCTTTGCGGACGACGGGGGCTGACGTGGCTGGACTTAATGACGGGCGGAGGAGAGGCGTTCGAGCACGTCCGCCACACCCTCCAGCGTGGTGCCATACCACAAGACCTGTCCGCCGAGTTGTTTTTCCCAAAAAGTCCGGACCGCGGGACTCAGGTAGTAGGCCGAGGCCACGAGGGTAAAATCCTCGTCGCGGTCGAAGGGCACCGTCCAGGTCGCCCAACACGCCGCATGGCTCAGGCCGACTCGCACATCGTCCGTGCCCTCGTAGGTGCGCAGATCGACCAGGCCGATCCCGTGCTCATCCACGCAGTGATGCAGCATATCTTCCTCACGCAGCACCTTGAGATCATAACAGAGCACCCCCAGCAGGGTGCACTGGCGCGGGGTGCCGCTGGCGATGATCTCAAGCAGCTTTTCGTTCGCGCTCTCCAGTTGATCGACGGTCACGAGGTTGGCCTCGACCAGGCTGGCGCCCAGCAGACGATTCGCCCGCATCAGCAGGGAACGGATCTCGGCGGCACTGGGGACGGGAGCGGGGACGGGAGCGGGAGTGGCGGGCGGAGCCATGCGAGTGGTTGCGAGGGGGAGAAAATTCGGGGGAGATCGAGAAAACGTGCTGACCAAAGAGATCGGGTCGCGGACGCCGAGCTTTAGCGGCGAGTCCGCGACCGCGAGTCGGGACTACACCAGCGCGCGGGGGCGGGACATGACGCGGGGCTTGCCGCCATGTTTGATCACCCGGGCCCGGATCGCGTCCTTCAACTCGTCCAGCCCCTCCCCGCTCAGGCAAGAGATCTGCAGCAGGGCCACGCGGTGTTTGCGCTTAAACGCCGCGAGATTTTTGGCCGCGGCCGGCAGGTCGGTCTTGTTCGCCACGACCAGCCTGGGCTTCTTTAAAAGCTTGGGATCGTAGGCCTTGAGCTCCGCCAGGAGCGTCGCGTAGTCCTCGCGAGGGTCGCGGTCGTCCGTACCCGCCATATCGAGCAGGAACATGAGCAGGGTGCAGCGCTCGATGTGGCGCAGGAAACGGTGACCGAGTCCACGATTCTCACTCGCGCCAGCGATCAGCCCGGGCACATCGGCCAGCAGCAATCGATCAAAGGTCTCGGGATACTCGATCACACCGATCTGCGGGTGCAGCGTGGTAAAGGGATACGCCGCCGCCTTCGGCCGCGCCTTGGTGATCGCGCGCGTGAGCGAGGATTTTCCCGCGTTGGGGAAGCCCACCAACCCGACGTCGGCGATCGACTTCAACACCAGCCGAAAGGAGCCCTGCTCGCCATCCTTCCCGGGCAGGGCGGTCCGCGGAGCACGATTGGTCGAGGACTTGAAGTGCGGGTTACCCCAGCCCCCGTTGCCCCCGGCACAGAGCACGACCCGCTGGCCATCCTCCGTGATCTCGGCCACGACCGCGCCATTCTCCTCGTTGATCACGAGGGTGCCCAGCGGCATCCGCAACACCGTCGATTTGCCCTCGCGGCCATGACAATCCTTGCCCTGGCCGTGCTCGCCCCGCTCGGCCTTCCAGTGCGGCTTGTATTTGTAGTCGATGAGATTGTTCGTGTCGTCGTCTCCGAGGAGGATCACGTCGCCGCCCTTGCCCCCGTCTCCCCCGTTCGGACCGCCCCACGGCTCGTATTTTTCGCGGCGGAAGGACACGCAGCCGCGCCCGCCGTCGCCGGCCTTAACCTTGATTACACACTCGTCGATAAACATGCGGGCGACATGCTGCACAAAGCCCGGCGCTTGCCAAGGGGCGCGACAGACCGTCCTCGCGAACGCCCCGGCACGGCGCCCCGCCCGCCCGCGGATTCGCTCAGGCGCCCCCGTCCGCCCCCGGGGGCCGGCGGCCGGATTTGACCGCCGCCCGTATCCGTTTTTCCACCACCGAGGCCGCCTTGCTCCGCTCGCTGCGGGGGCGACGGCTCCGGCGCGCCTTTTCCCGCGCCGCGCGCCGGGCCGCCTCGGCCTCCCGCGCCCGTTCCTCCAGTTTCGCGCAAAAAAGCTCCCAAGCCCGCTCCCGGTTCGCCGCCTGGCTCCGCTCCGCCTGGCAACGCAGCTCCACCCCGCTCGGCGCGTGCCGCAGCACCACGGTCGAGGAGGTCTTGTTGATTCTCTGTCCGCCAGGCCCCGAGCCGCGGGTAAACGTCTCGCTCACGTCCCGCGGCAAAATGCCCAGCGCATCCAGTCGATCCCGGATTTTGGTTGGTAAATCCATGCGCCGCCAATTTTCGTCACCCAACGCAACCCGCGCCCTCCGCGCGAGTCCGAAATCCCCCCGCTCCCCATGTCCCAAGGTCCCGCCTGGTCAGCCAAACTCCGCGCCGAGATCGCCAAAGCCGTCATCGGCCAGGACGCCGTCATCGAGCGCCTCCTGCTCGCCCTCCTCGCCAACGGCCACGTCCTGCTCGAAGGCATGCCCGGTCTGGCCAAGACCCTTCTGGTCAAGTCGCTCGGCACCGCCCTCGGCGTCCAGTTCGAACGCATCCAATTCACGCCCGACCTCCTGCCCAGCGACGTCGTCGGCACCATGATCTTCTCCCCCCGCGAGGCCGCCTTCACCCCCCACCGCGGACCCGTCTTTGCCAACCTCGTGCTCGCCGACGAGATCAACCGCGCCCCCGCCAAGGTCCAGTCCGCCCTGCTCGAGGCCATGCAGGAGCGCCAGGTCACCCTCGGCGGCAGCACCCATGCCTTGCCCCGGCCCTTCTTCGTCATGGCCACGCAAAACCCCGTCGAGCAGGAGGGCACCTATCCCCTGCCCGAAGCCCAGACCGACCGCTTCCTATTTAAACTGCTCGTCGACTATCCCAGCCTCGAGGAGGAGTCCTCCATGATGGCCCGCTGGGGCCAGGTCACCCGCGCCCCCGCCCTTCAGCCCGTCTCCTCCGGCGAGGAGCTGCTCGCCCTCCGCGCCGAGGTCGACGCCGTCCACGTCGCGCCCGCCGTTCAGTCCTACATCCTCGCCCTCGTCCGCGCCACCCGCGAGCTCGCCCGCCCCTCGCCCAACGGCAAGGCCCGCCACGTCTCCTTCGGCGCCTCGCCCCGCGCCTCCCTCGCACTTTACCAGGCCGCCAAAGCCCTCGCCTGGCTCCGCGGCCAGGACTTCGTCGCCCCCGGCCTCGTCCAGGAACTCGCCCCCGATGTCCTCCGCCACCGCATCGGCCTCACCTACGAGGCCGAGGCCGAAAACCTCGGGCCCGACGGCATCATCGCCCAGGTCATCGCCCTCACCCCGCTCCCGGCCGGCGCGAAGTAGCCCGCCACCGCCGCCCCACCCCCGCCCCCGATGCCTCCCCGCCTTCGAGTTTCCGCCGACTTCCGCCCCTGGCGCGTTGTCTGTCTCGTCTGCGCCGCGGCTCTGGTCGGGCTCGGCTTCCGCCTGCTCCACGGTGCGCTCGGCTTTGGAGGTTTTGCCGCGGCCGGGCCCGCCCTCCTCGGCTTGGCCTGCTTCATCGTCGCCGCCATCCTCATCGCACCTCCCCTCGCCGGCCTCGTCGTGCGTCCGCTCACCAGTTGCTTGGGCAACCTCTTCTACCCGGCGGAGACGCTCCGCAAACCCCCGGAAGACCTGCTGCGCGCCCTCCGCATGCGCCTCCGCGACCGCGCCTGGGAATCCGTCGACCAACAGACCGCCGCCCTGATCGTCTCCTACGGCCCGAGCCCGGAGCTCTACCACCTGCGGGCCCTCCTCGCCGGCGGACGCTCCGGCGACCACGCCGCCGTCACCCTCGAGGCCTCCGCCCGGCTCCCCGCCCGCGCCTTCGCGCTCTACTCCGACTTGCTGCGACGTGATCCACCGCCTCGCACGGTCCAGACCGGCATCGAGGCCTGATCCGCGCCCCACCGCCACCGCATGCCCGACCCCGTCCCAGCCGCCCCCCAGTCTAGCGCCGCCGCCCCGCTCGCGGCCCTCCGCCGCCTCGAATGGCGCCTGCGCCACGCGGTCGAAACCTCCCTCGGCGGCGGCTACCGCTCCGCCTTTCGCGGTCGCGGCATGGAGTTCGATCAAGTCGTCAAATACGCCTTCGGCGACGACGTGCGCGACATCGATTGGAATGTCACCGCCCGCCTCGGCGAGCCCTACCGGAAAAAGTACGTCGAGGAACGCGAGCTCAGCGTCCTCCTCGTTCTGGAAGACACCCCTTCCCTCCAATTCGGCTCCCGCGATTGCACCCGCCGCGAGGCCCTGCTCGAGCTCGCCGGCCTCCTCCTCCTGCTCGCCGCCGTGAACCGCGATCGCATCGCCCTCGCTCACCTCCGCCCGGACGGACACCGCCTCGCGCCCCCCGTGCACGGCCGCGGCCCCATCCACCACCTCGCCGCCCGCCTCTTCGCCTCGCCGCCGCCGGCCCTTGATGCCGCCGGCACCCTCCCCCTTTCCCTCGCCTCCCTCAGCTCCCTCACCCCCCGCCACTCCATCGTCCTCTGGCTGTCCGATCACCC
>JBILUB010000153.1:0-6310 GCA_044371245.1 Opitutaceae bacterium | reverse complement strand
CCGGGGCGATCGCGCGGACCACCCCACCCCGCTGGCGGACAACCTCGACTGCATGGCCCTGCTCTACGCCGCCAACGTCTCCGCCGAGCGCCGCGAGGTCGTGGACGTGCAGGACTTCCTCGCCGCCGCCCGCGCCGGCTGAGCGATCACGCTCCCGGGGGCGCGACCAGGTCGCCGCGCCCCTCACTCCACCGTCACGCCCAGCGGCGCGAGCCACGAATCCGCGCGACGCTTCAGCTCCGCGTGGTCGCGCGTCTCCACCAGCGAAACGTAGAAGCGCCGCGGCGTCTCCGTGATGGTTTTCGACTGTTTCTCGCCCCGGCCGAATCCGAAAACCGTCATCGCGCGCTTCATCAGCCAGTAGCTGTTCTCGTTGCTATCGTTGACTTCGTGTACGAGCAGGATCGAGCGCTCCTTCGCTCCGTCGGCAAAGGCCACCCAATCCGCCTCCATCGCGTGGTAGCGCCAAAACTGCAGCAGATTGCCCGTGCTCCCGTCGGCCCGGATCCAGTGGTCTTCCTCCGGCTCCACCGTGCCGCCCGGCGTGCCTTCGTAGAGAAACCAGTAGGGCTCGTGGGTCTTTAAAACGGTCATGACCGCGTGGTCGGGATGGATCTCCCAGCGTCCCGCCCAGTTTCCGTCCTTGGATTCCGAATACAGGGCAACCGTCACCGGCCCGGCCGTCTCGAGGCGGGTGGTGGATTTCTCCACGCCCGGATGCATGTAGCCGGCCGGGTGGCCCATGTTGGGCAGGCCGCGATGCTTGCCAAAGGGGCCCTCCGCGAGGCTGTAGCCGAGCCAGTCCTCGCCGTCGCGGTCATGCAGGCTGGAGAAGGAGGCGCCCTCCAACTGGTAGAAGTAGTCGGCTTGGGGCGTGGTCACGCGGTAGGCCGCCTGGTCCACGTCATGAGTGGAGAAGTCCACTCGCAGCGGCGAGGGGCGGACCGAGGCGTTGGCCGCCACGGCTTCCTCCGCCGTCCGGCCCTCCAGGCGAAACCGACGCACTTGGTCGGGAGCGGTCGTGCCTGGCAGCCAAAGATGCAGCCGGCCCAGGCCGGGCGCCTCGTCTCGCCGGCGAAAATCGATCTGAAAAACCAGCTCGCCGCCCGCCGCGATCGGCGAGCCATCCGCGCCGAGCTCGCGCAAGACAAAGTCGTTCTCGTCGATCAACGGACGCTCCTCGGCCAGCGAGCGCAGTCGTTGCAGATCCAGATCGGCCTGCACGACCAGATCCACCCTGGCCACCCCGCGGGGGTCCACCGAAAGAACAAAGGGCTTGGCCGCCACCACCGGCTCGGTCGCGGAGACCAGGCCTGGGTCGCGGGGCGTATCCGCGGCGGACGCCGCGGCCCCGGCGGGCACCACGGCCGACTCGGCGGCCCGCACGGGCGGAGTGCCCCGCGCGGCGACGAGGAGACCAAGCGCCAGGGCGGAACGACGCAGCGGGGGAAACAAGGGGGAGAGCGGAGTCATGGGAAGAAAGCCGAGTCGGGACTCGAGAGGCGTTCGCGAACGAACGAGGGGAATCGCCCTGACCCCGGGTTAGGGCGCGAGTTCCAAACGAGTGAGCAGGGTCTCCGTTCCCGCCGGATCCGGCGCCGCCCAGCGGGTGTAGGCCACGGCGATTCCTCCACCGGGCAAGGCGGCCACCGCCGGCGTTGCCCGGTGGGAGTTGCCCTGCGATCCGGGCCGATCGTCGATCAGCGCATGCTCCAGGACCACCACACCGTCCTCGATCACCGTCACGTGCAGTCGATTCTCGGGATGATTGGCAAAGTTGTACCAATGTTTCCCATCGTACATCGGCATGATCTCACCGTGCTTGTTGCCTTTGTCACCGGACCAACCGACCAACCAGACGCGGCCGGGACGGACGCGGTCACTCACCGGCATCACCCCGCCGCAGGCATGCCGCATGTCCTGCCGGAAACGGATCGGCTCGGCGCCCGCGGCCGCCCGGGCCGGCGTCTGATACCAACCACCGGGTTGATCGGTCCCCCACAGGTGACCGCCCGCCAGATGGATCGTCCCATCGGGGTCCGAGCTCGAGCGCAGCTGTTCACCGGGAAACTTCGCCACCATCACCGGCTCTTCCAGGGCCGCCAGGCTCTCCGGATCATGCCGGGCGATGTGCCAGCCCTTGCGCGTCGTCACCACCTTCAAGCCCTGCTCCGCGTGCCAAAACACCTGCGCCTGCGCCATGCCGGTCTGCAGGGGCATCTCCGCCGCGAGACGCGGCCCCTCCGGCGTCGGATCGATCCGGACGAGCATGTTTTGCGGCGGCTTCAGGGTAAACGAGACGGCAAACACCCGCCCGGCATCATCCACCGCCAGGTGGGGCGTGATGCTGCGATTCATCGCCTGCGGGTCGGCGGGAAAGCGCAGCGGGCGGGTCCACCCGCCTCCCGCCTCGCGTTCCACATACCACGACCAAGCCCGTCCCCACAGTCCGCGTGTGATCGTCGCCCGCACCTTCCCATCCGGCCCGACATACACACGACAATCCTGGAGTGCATCCCGAGCGTAGTCGAAGGGCGCCTCCGCATAATTATAGAAAGTCTCCGGCGCGAGCGGCTCCGCGTCCCCCCACCCCTCCGACGTTTCTTTTCGATAAATCATGCGATTATCCACGACCGCGAGCAGATGCAGGCGCCCGTCCGCCCCCGCGGCCAGAGCCGGGGAGTGCCCGGGCCCGACCACCACCGGCGTGGAGCGGATCAACTCCGCGGCAAACACGGGAACGCCACTCGCCTGCACGACAAAAACGGCGCTGCACAGCGATACGCACAGACTAAAAAAACGATTCATGGGGAGGGGATTGTTTGGGGGGAAAGACGACCCTGCGAGGCCGGGTGCCTCGACGACAAAAGAAAACCGTAGGGACCGCACCACACTTCCCCGAGCCACGGAAGTTCAAATAATTCCTTTTGTCGGGCCCACCCACCACTTACTCCTCCCGGCCGCCCCATGCTCTACCGCCGCCTCGGCCGCTCCGGCCTCAAGATCAGCGCCCTCTCCCTCGGCTCCTGGCAGACCTTCGGCCTCGCCATCGACGACTCCGCCACCTCGGCCATCATGCAGGCCGGCTACGAGGCGGGCATCAATTTCTTCGACGGCGCGGAGAACTACGGCCCCTACCTCGCCGAGGAGGCGATGGGCCGCATTTTTAAAAAATTCGGCTGGCGGCGCGACACCCTCATCATCTCCAGCAAGGTCTCGTGCAACCCCGAGCTCGGCCTGCTCCGCCACGGGCTCAGCCGCAAACACCTCGTCGAGGCCTGCGACCAGGCGCTTCGGCGCATGGGCCTCGACTACGTCGACCTGCTCTTTTGCCACCGCCCCGACCCCGACACTCCCCTCGAGGAGACCGTGCGCACGATGAACGAGCTGATCCAGCGCGGCAAAATCCTCTACTGGGGCACGAGCGAGTTTTCCGCCGCCGACCTGCTCGAGATGCACGCCATCGCCGAGCGCCTCGGCCTCGTCGGCCCGCTCATGGAACAGAGCCGTTACAGCCTGCTGCACCGCGGCCGCCTCGAGCGCGAACTGCTCCCCCTCTTCGAACGCCGCGGCATGGGCACCACCATCTGGAGCCCCCTCGAGTTCGGCCTGCTCACCGGAAAATACAACGACGGCATCCCGCCCGTCTCCCGCGGCGCCCGCGACCCGAAATGGATGGAAAAAATCCAGACCAACGGCGACCTCGCCAAGGCCCGCCGCTTCGGCGCCCTCGCCCGCGAGGCCGGTCTGCCCTGCGGTCCTCTCGCCCTCGCCTGGACCCTCAAAAACCCGAACGTCTCCACCGCCATCCTCGGCGCCTCCACCCCGGAGCAGTTGCGCGAAAACCTCACCGCCCTCGAGGTCCTCCCCGCGCTCAGCCCCGAGCTCATGGCCCGGATCGACGAAATTTTCTCCCTCGCCTAGGCCCCCACTTCGCCCGCCATGCGCTTCGCCCTCCTCGCCCGCTGGTCCCTCGCTCTCCTCCCCCTGCTCTCCCCCGCAGTCCTCATGTCCGGTCCCGCCTCATCTCCCTCCGACTGGCAAGCTCGCGGCGCCCTCGCCGGCGAGCGCCCCCGACTCTTTATCAGCACCGACATCGGCGGCTTCGATCCCGACGATTTCCAATCCCTCGTCCACCTCCTCCTCTACGCCGACATCCTCGACCTCGAGGGCCTCATCTCCTCGCCGCCCGGGCCCGGCCGCGCCGAGCACTTGCACGAGACGCTCGATGCCTACGCGAAGGACTACCCCGCCCTGCTCCGCCACTCCGCCGCCTACCCCGCGCCCGACGCCCTCCGCGCCCTCGTCCGCCAGGGCGCGCTCGACGCCCCGCCCGGCGACAGCCCCGAGCCGCCCAGCGAGGGCGCCCGCCTCCTGATCGAGCGCGCCCATGCCGCCGATCCCGCCGGCCGCCCGCTCTACGTCGCGGTCTGGGGCTCCCTCACCGACGTCGCCCAGGCCGTCCATGCCGACCCGTCGATCAAGGCCCGCATCCGCATCTACTACATCGGCTCGTGGAACACCGAGCACGGCGACCAAAAGTCCCGCGACTACCTCTTCCGCCAGCACCCCGACCTCTGGTGGATCGAGAACGACACCACCTTCCGCGGCATGTATATGGGCGGCGAACAGGCCGACGACCTGGGCAACAAATCCTTTGTAGAAAAACACGTCCGCGGCCGCGGCGCCCTCGGCGAGTTCTTCTTCGCCAAGAAGCCCGACATCAAGATGGGCGACACGCCCTCCGTGCTCTACTTCCTGCGCGGAGATTTCTCCGACCCCGCCTCCCCCCACTGGGGCGGCGCCTTCGCCCGCCCCCACGCCGACCGCCCCACCTACTGGCACGACGACCCCGCCCCCGAGCTTTCCGAAGGCACGCGAAAGGGAGCCCGCACGGTCAACATCCACCGCGTCGCCTACCTCCGTGACTGGCAGGCCCGCCAGCTCCGCGCCGTATCCGCACCCTAACTACACGCCTCGCGCCTGATACAATTAATACTTGGAACCCGAAGCGTTTTTAGCGCGGAATACTTTATACGTCACAGAGAACACAGAGCTCGGACACCGAGGGCACGGAGCCAATTCCCGATCATAAAAAACCCTGCTTTTGCTCTGTGAACTCTGTGTCGGAGCTCCGGCTTGGCTCTGTGTCCACCCCGCCCCTCCCCTTTCCCTCAACCACACCACCCATGAAATCCCGCCCCTACGGCAAACACTCCTTCCATGTCTCGGAAATCGGCTATGGCGCCTGGGCCATCGGCGGCTCCTGGGGCGCGCAGTCCGACGACGAGTCGCTCGCCTCGCTGCACCGCGCCCTCGATCTCGGCTGCACCTTCATCGATACCGCCGCCGGCTACGGCAACGGCCGCAGCGAGCGCCTCATCGGCCAGGTCCTGCGCGAGCGCGCCGCGGCCAAGCCCGACGCGCCCCGCGTCACCGTCGCCACCAAGACCCCCGCCACCGGCCCCGGCGCCTGGCCCCCCTCGCCCCACTGCCGCCACGAGGACCGCTACCCCGAGAGCTACCTCCGCTCCAACGTCGCCGAGCGCCTGCAAAACCTCGGCACCGACAAAATCGACATCCTCCAGCTCCACACCTGGACCCGCGCCTGGAACCGCGACCCCGTCCCCTTCAAAATCCTGCGCAAAATGCAGAGCGAAGGCCTGATCGGCCTCGTCGGCGTCTCCACCCCCGAGCACGACCAAAACAGCGTGATCGACCTGATGCGCGGCGGCTGGGTGGATTCCGTCCAGGTCATCTACAACCTCTTTGAACAAGAGCCCGCCGCCGAGCTGCTCGAGGTCGCGAAGGAGTGCGGCGTCGGCGTGATCGTGCGCGTCGCCTTCGACGAGGGCGTGCTCACCGGCAAGTTCAACGCCGAGACCAAGTTTGCCGAGGGCGATTTCCGCGCCGGCTACTTCGCCGGCGACCGCCTCACCCGCTCCGTCGCGCGCGCCGAAAAGATCCGCGCCGACCTCGAGGGCAGCGGCTTCACCATGGCGCAAGCCGCGTTGAAGTTCGTGCTCGCGCACCCCGCGGTCTCGACGGTCATCCCCGGCATCCGCACGGTGAACCAAGCCGAGCTCAACTGCGCCGTGAGCGAGCTCCCCGACCTCTCGCCCGAGCTCCTGGTCAAGCTGCGCCGCCACAACTGGCGCCGCGCCTTCTGGTATTCCGGCAAGTAGGCCGACACCGGGCTGCCTCCCTGGCTCGTTCCGGTCCGGGGAGCGCACGCGTCCCGCGTGCTCTGGTCGGCGTCCCGCCGACCAATTTCCTAACCCGAGCCTCCAAACGCGGCGGGCGAGACGCC
>JBILUB010000152.1:0-6354 GCA_044371245.1 Opitutaceae bacterium | reverse complement strand
CACCGGCAGCAAACCCGCGGCCGCACGCCGCGAGGTCGTGTTTTATCTCGGTGGCGATGCGGCGCTGCAGGCCGAGCTCGAGCCCCTGCTCTCGCTCGTCTCCTCCGCCCGCTTGCCGATCGGGGATCACCGGCAGGCAGCCGCGTTGAAGCTGGCGATGAACCTGAATCTTGCCATCCAGATGCAGGGTCTGCTCGAAGCCCGCACGCTCGCCGCCGCCGCCGGCATCGGAGACGAGATTTTTTACGGCGCCCTCGCGCGTAATGTCGGCTACTCCGGACTGGTGAAACTGAAGGAGCCCAAGCTGCGTGCCGGCGACTACTCCCCCCAATTTTCGATCAAACACCTGCACAAAGATCTGCGCCTCGCCTCCGCCACCGCCGGCTGCGCCGAGCTGCCCGCTCTCGATGTGGTGCGCGAGCAATTGAAGACCGCGGAGGCGCGCGGGCTGGGCGGGGAAGATTTTTGCGCCTTGGTCAAAGTGCTAGGCGCCTGAAGTTCTCGTTTGGTGGTACTTTGCCCGGACGAGTTTTTTCCGCGCCCACGCGGTGAGATCGGTTGATTCGGTGCGCATAGTCCTCTTGGCTGGCGGGATGCGTTTCCTCCCCCCTTTCCTCAGGCGCCTCCGCAAGGCTTCGCCGGAGAAGGGTGATCGTTTGGAGCAGGTGGCGAACTTGGTCCCGGGCATGATCTTCGAGTACCGTCGTCGACCCGATGGCAGCACGCATTTCCCGTATGTCAGCGAGGGCATCCGCCAGATCTACCGGGTGGCGCCGGAGGACGTGCGCGACGACGCGTCGATTATTTATCCCCGGGTGCATCCCGAAGACCGGCCGCGCTTGATCGCGGCGGTCGAGGTGTCGGGCCGCACGCTCCAGCCGCTCAAAATCGAGTATCGTGTCCGCTTCGACAACGGCGAGGTGCGGTGGCTGCTCGGTTACTCCAATCCTTTTCGCGAGCCCGATGGCTCGGTTTATTGGTTCGGCCATATCCTCGACGTCACCTCCGCGCATGAACGGGACGACGAGATCCGGCGCACGCGGGATCGGCTCGAGAGCATCTTGCAGGCCGTGCCGGATCTCCTGTTCGAAATCGACGAGAAGGGGCGTTACCTCTCGGTCCATGCCCACCGTCCGCAGGATCTGGCCCTCCCCGCCGAGACCCTGCTGCGCATGACCGTGGACGAGGCGCTCCCGCCCGATGTGGCCCGGCTCGTGCATGATTGCATCCGCGAGGCCGACGAGCGAGGCCTGTCCGCCCTTCGCCAGTATCGTATTCCCGTGATCGGAGGAGTACGGTGGTTCGAGATGCGCGTGGCCAAGGCGGTGAACAGCGCCGGCGGCGAGAAACGCTTCGTGGGCATCTCCCGCGATATCGCCGCACGCAAGGCCGTGGAGGACGAGCTCCTGCGCTCGAAGGCCGAGCTCGAGGCGAGCAACGTGAGCCTCGCCTCGGCGCTCGAGCGCGAGCGCGAGTTGGTGGAGCGCTCCGAGGCTGCCAACCGTGCCAAAAGCGCCTTCTTGGCCACCATGAGCCATGAGATCCGCACCCCGATGAATGGCGTCATCGGGATGACGGAGCTGCTCCTGCTCACGCCCCTGACGGAGGAGCAGCGGGGCTACGCCGAGGCGGCGCGCTCGAGCGGCGCGGGCCTCCTGCGTTTGATCGACGACATCCTCGATTTTTCCAAGATCGAGGCCGGTCGCATCGAGTTGGAGACGCTGGAGTTCGACCTCCGCCGTTTGATCGAGGACGCTTTCGACATGCTTGCGGTGAGGGCCGAGGAAAAAGGTCTGGAGCTGATCGTCCGATTCTTGCCCGGTGCCCCGTTTCGCCTGCGCGGCGACGCCGGACGGCTGCGGCAGGTCTTGGTCAACCTCATCGGCAACGCGGTCAAGTTCACCCATCGGGGCGAAATCGTCGTCAGCGTAGCCGGCCCCGCTCCCGACGGCCCCGAGGACCAGGTGCAAATCGAGGTGGTCGATACCGGCGAGGGCGTGGCTCCCGAGCGCGCCGACGCCCTCTTCACGCCCTTTACCCAGGGCGACAGCTCGACCACTCGGCGCCATGGGGGCACCGGCCTCGGCCTGGCGATCTCGCGCCAACTCGTCACCCTGCTCGGAGGCGAGATCGGGCTCCGCAGCGTGCCGGGAAAAGGCAGCGCCTTCTGGTTTACGGTGCGCCTCGCGCGCGGATCCCCCGACCCGCTGGGCCCGGCCTTGGCGGGCCGGCGGATCCGGGTGGTGGTGGCCTCGCTCGCGCAGCGGGATGCCCTGCAGGAGTTCCTTTCGGCCCAGGGGGCGGAAGCCGGGGCCTGGATCACCGTCCCCGGTGCGGAGCCCGACTGGGAGGCGGAGGTCCGGGGCTGCGACGCGATGATCGTGGACTGGTCGGTGGGCGGGGCGGGCGCGGTGGCCCGCGCGCGAGCGGCGGCCGCGGCCTGTCCCGTGCCCCCCTTGATCGTCTGGCTGACGCCCTTGAACCGTCCGGTGGTGAAAGCGTCCGGCGAGGAGGTGCTGCCTAAGCCGTGGCGGGCGGCAAAGCTGCTCGCCGCGCTCGCGCCCCCGACGGCCGACCCATCCCTCTTTCCTTCACCCTCCGTTTCGGAAGCGCAGCCGGCCGCGGCCCGGATCCTTCTGGTCGAGGATAATCCCACCAATCAGCGGGTGGCGCTCGCGATGTTGCGAAAGCTCGGCCAGACCGAGGTGCGGGTGGCGGCGAATGGGATCGAGGCCCTGGCCGCGCTGGCCGGCGGTGATTTTGATCTCGTGTTTATGGATTGCCAGATGCCCGAGCTCGACGGCTATGCCGCCACCCGTGCGATCCGCGAGGGGGCCTCGGGAGTGCGGGATGCCGCGGTCCCGATCGTGGCGATGACCGCGGACGCCGTCGGTGGCGATCGGGAGCGCTGCCTGGCCGCGGGCATGGACGATTACCTGGCCAAGCCGGTGCGGATCGACGTGCTGCGGGCGACGCTCGCTCGTCACCTCCCGGGTGGGCGGGCGCTGGGACGGCCGGATCGGGCCGGGACCGCCGATTGATGCGGCCGTAGCCGCTGTTTTCAGTCGTCCGTATCCAAAAATCGGCGACGAAGGGCGGTGGCCTCGGGCGCTCGCGCCGCAAAACGGTGTCCGTCCACCAGGCAGACCGGCATGACGGGCATGAGCGCGTTGGTCAGGAAGCACTCGTCGGCGGCGTGCAGATCCTCGATCGACAAGTCCCTTTCTCCGCAGCGTTCGGGACCGATCAGCTCGAGCACCCTGGAACGGGCCACACCGGGGAGCACGCCGGCCGACAGGGGCGGGGTGTGGGCGAGGCCGTCCTTGACGATGAAGATGTTCGCGACGGAGGCCTCGAGCACGCGGCCCGCCGGGGTGACGAAAAGCGCGTCGTCGGCGCCGGCCTCGCGCGCGGCGCGGCGGGCGAGCAGATTCTCCAGATAGTTGAGCGTTTTGTGGCCGGTGAGTCTGCCGTCGCGCTCACCTTGGCGAAAGATGTTCAGGCGCAGACCACGCAGGTGATCCGCCGGAGTGTAGGGCGGGGTGCGCGCGGTGATGAGCTCGGCGGTGCGGGCGAGTTCGCGGTAGCGCACGATCTTCACCGCGGCCGAGGGCAGGCGCACGGATGCCAAGAGGCGTCCGATGCGGGCGGCGAGTTCCTCCAGGGGTGACGGCGGCTCGAGTCCGAGCGCCGCGCAGCTCGCGGCCAGTCGCCGATGGTGGGCGCTCAGCAGCCTCGGCCGGCCTTCGCGCACGCGAATGGTTTCAAAAACTCCATGGCCGAACAGGAAGCCCTCGGAAAGCGCGGAAACCTGTGCCCGTGCGGCGGGCATCAACTCACCATTCAGGACGACTTGGAGAGCAAGGGACATGGCGGACAAGCGGGGAGGAGGACCTCCCGGGGATCAAGCTCCCCCGTCAAGGGCGCGGCGCATGGCGCGTCCTTTTTGCAGGGTCTCCTCGTGCTCGGCCTTCGGGTCGCTGTCCCAGGTGATGCCGGCGCCGACATGGTAGGTGGCCAGGCCGTTTGCACACGTGATGGTGCGGATGGCGATGGCCAGGTCGACGTCGCCATCGTCGCCCAGGTAGCCAAGCGCGCCGGTGTAGGCTTGGCGGGGTTCGGGCTCGAGTTCGGCGATGATCTGCATGGCCCGGATTTTGGGAGCGCCGGTGATGCTGCCGCCCGGGTGAAGGGCGCGGATGGCGTCGAAGCGATCGCGACCGGGGGCGAGTTGGGCCGAGATGGTCGCGACCAGATGATGGACAGTGGCGTAGATTTCGAGCTCGTGGCGCGCCTCCACGCGCACACTGCCGGGCGCGGCTACCCGCCCCAGATCATTGCGGGCGAGATCCACAATCATGAGCAACTCCGCCTGGTCCTTCGCGCTGGCCAGTAGTCGGGCGCGCTGGGCATCGTCGGCCGCGGGGTCCGCGAGCCGGGCGATGGTACCCTTTATGGGGCGAGTTTCCAGGCGCCCGCGGTGGATGCGCAGCAGGCGCTCGGGTGTGCTGGAGACGATTTGGTGGTCGCCAAAATCCAGGTAGGCGGAGTGGGGCGCGGGGCTGAGCGAGCGGAGTCGCGCGTAGAGCGCGGCGGCGGGGCCGGCGAAGGGGCTGGTGAAGCGATGGGTGAAGTTCACCTGATACACGTCCCCGGCGGCGATGTAGGCGCGGATGCGAGCCACGGCCGTCGCGAAGTCCGCCGCTCCCAGATCCGGTTGAACCCCGACGGCAGTGTCACCGGGTGCATGACACCACGCCGGCGAGGTGGGTTGGGAGACCAGCGCGCGCAGCCGGGCGAGGGCCGAAGGCTCCCGGGCGAGCAGATGGATCCGGGACGTCGTGTGGTCGTAGACCAAGGCCGCGTCGTAAAACCCGAAGCAGGCGGTCGGCAGGGTGGGCGAGCCGGGGCTCGGCGGCAGGGTCACCCCCTCGCGCACGGCCCCGGATTCATAACCGAGCCAGCCGATGGCCCCACCGGCAAAGGGCAGTCCGGGCAGGGCTTCACAAGCCCGGTCTTCGAGTAGCTCCCGGATGGCGTCCAGGGGGTCCTGGACCGCTCGGTTCTCGATCCGTCCATCGGCGTGGCTCACGTTGACCGTTTCATGACCGGAGCGCAGGACGAGGGAGGGTTCGCAGGCCAGGATGCTGAATCGGGCGCGGGGACCCGGGAGCGCGGTGTCGAGATACACGCAGCCGGGGCGCGCCGCGAACGCGGGCCAGAGCGACTCGGGGCCACGTCCTCGCCCGGCATCCAAGGTCTCGACGAGAGGGGGCGGACGCATGTCAGAGTCGCGCGAGGGAAGGCGACCGGAGAAGGCGGAGCAGGTGCGGTCGGGTGCGGGTTGTCGATCAAGCCGCCGGCGCGCGGGGGACTTGCATGTCGAAAACCGGGAGAAGCACGTGGACGGGCCGGTTGAGTTCGTCGACTCCGTGAAAACAGCCCTGCGCGCGGCAATCGAGGCCGGCGACGTGGTAGCTGTTGTAGGAAAAACTCTCGCCCGGTTCGAGGCGCGGCGTCTCGCCCACGATTTTCTCGCCCTCGATGATTTGCATGGAGCCGTCGGACTGGGTGATGACCCATTTGCGGCCGAGGAGGGTGACGGTGTGTTCGGAGCCGTTGTGGATGGTGATAAAGTAGACGAAGGCGTGGGGTTGGTCCGGGGGCAGGCACTTGCCGCCGTGGTGATACACGAGCTTGTCGAGGCGGGCGGAGAGGCCGGAGAGTGCGAGGGAGGCGGACATGGCGAACGAGATGACCTGGCAAACGAAGGCAGTCGCCTGTGCTTGGCAAGCGGCGGCACTAGTCGGCTCCCGGGGCGATTACGCTCATCGATCCTCGCGCTTGTCGCCGGCGGGCGGGTCGAGCGGTCCGGCCGGCAAGATTTCCAGATCGTCCAGATCGACCGCGAGCGGGCTGGCTAGCGTCTGGAGCTTGAACTGGTCGTTGCCCGCCCGGGCCTGGAAACGAACCAAGACCTCGTGAGTGCGCCATTCGGGGGATACGGCGAGCTGCACGGGCTTGCCCTTGGAGCGCTTCTTGTCGCCGATGAGCAACATCAGTGCGGGGCGCGTGGGGTCCCCGTTGATCGTGCAGCGCGCCCGGAACCGCACTCGCACGGCCGAGAGATAGGCAGGGATGCGAGCCGGAGCGAAAACGTCCTCGCCCGCTCCGTCCGGCACGGAAATCTGGAGGTAAGGGTTGCCGCCTTCGGAGACGATCTTGGCGGGGCGAGGACGCCAGGAGCTTTGTTGCCATCCGGCCGGATCGGCGAAGCCGCCGTCGGCGAGCAGTGCGACGGCGGCCGTGGCGCCGGAGTCGTTCGCGATGCTATCGGAAGCGACGGGGAGGGGC
>JBILUB010000151.1:0-6360 GCA_044371245.1 Opitutaceae bacterium | reverse complement strand
CACCAATTCCGGCCCGTTTCCGGTATCTCCGTGCCCAGCCTAGCAGCCTGTCGGACTTAGTTAGTCAGTTGGCCTAATAATTGCTGAGCAATGGTATGCCAAAGTTTGTCAACGTCGACCACGACACCGAGTTGCTCCTGCCGCCAAACCTGCGGGACTGGGTGCCGCCGGGGCACCTGGTGCATTTTGTGATGGATGCGGTGGACCTGCTCGACGTCAGCGAGGCGTCGGTCAACCAGCGCGGCACGGGCAGCGCGCAGTATCCGCCGCGTCTGCTTCTGGGCCTGCTGGTCTATTGCTACGCGACGGGTTTGTTTTCGAGCCGCCAGATTGAGCGGGCCACCTATGAGAACGTGGCGGTGCGTCTGCTGTGCGCGGACACGCATCCCGATCACGACACGCTCTGCACATTCCGGCGCCAGAACGGCGCGCTCCTGCACCGCGCCTTCGCGCAGGTGCTGGAGCTGGCCGCCCGCTGCGGCATCCTGAAAGTCGGCGGCGTCTCCGTGGCGATCGACGGCACGAAGGTCCTGGCCAACGCGAGCAAGCACTCGGCGGTGAGCCACGCCCACGCGCAAAGCGCCCTGCGGGAGATCGACTCGGAGATCGCGCAACTTTTGACCAAGGCCGAGCAGGCCGACTCCACGCCCTTGCAGGACGGACTGACCATCGAGGGCGAGGTGGCGCGCCGTCAGGAACGTAAGGCCCGCCTGCTCCAGGCCAAGGCCGAGATGGAGGCCCGCGCCTACGCTCGCTTCCAGGCCGAAAAGACCGAGCACGAAGCCACGCTCGCCAAGCGCGAGGCCGTGCGGGCCACCGGCAAAAAACCTCGCGGCCGCGAGCCCAAGGCGCCCGACCCCGCGCCGCAGGAAAAAGACCAGGTCAACCTCACCGACTCCGAGAGCCGAATCATGAAAACCAAGGACGGCTTCCAGCAGTGCTACAACGCGCAGGCCGGTGTGGAGACCGACTCGCGCCTGATCGTCGGCGCGCGCGTCGCCCAGGCGCCCAACGACAAGGAACAACTTGGACCGACCCTGGCGACGGTGCGCGAACACGTCGCGCCCGCGCACGTGTTGGTGGACAGCGGCTTTGTCAGCGAAGCGGCGATCAAGGCGGCGGAGACGACCGAGCCGGACGCCGGGAGCCTGCGCGTCTTGGCCGCGATCAAGCGCGAGCGCCACGGCCGCACGGTCGAGCAACTGGAGAAACGCGAGGACCCGCCCCCGCCGGCCCCGGACGCGCCCTTGGCCGAACGTCTCGCGCAGCGCACCGCCACCGCCGCCGGCCGCGCGCTCTACCGCTTGCGCCAGCAAACGGTGGAGCCGGTCTTTGGCATCATAAAATCCGTGCTCGGCTTCCGCAGCTTCCGGCTGCGCGGCCTCGCAAAGGTCTCGCTGGAATGGGACCTGGTATGCCTGGCCTACAACCTGAAGCGACTCCACCGCCTCGACGCGCGCCTGCGACCGGCGTGAAGCCCGCCTTAGGTTTTGCCTGGCACGCCGACCGCGTCCGCTTACCGGACGCTAAACTCTCCTCCTCCACTCGAATCGACTTCGCGAAACCCAGGACCACGCTCCTTCCGGAAATCCCAAGTCCGACGGGCTGCTAGGCTCGCGTGGAACGCGGTGTAGCAGCGGTCGATCCGTTGGATACCGCTCAAAAGGGGGGAGAGGATAGAGGCGGATGGAGGATTTCGGGATCGGGGCGGGGTGAGGCGGGCAGGGCGCGAGTTTGGCGGCGGGCAGCGAGGGCGCGCCGGCGCGACAGCAGGAGTCCGGTCACGGCGAAAAAGGGCACCAGCAGGCAGGCGATCAGCCAGAGGATGCGAGTCGCCAGGCCGCCGATCGCCCCGCTGTGGATTTCTTTGTTGGTGCGGGCCGCAAAGTGGGAGGCGAAGTTGTCGTCCGGTCCCAGACGGCCGAGGAGGCGGCCGTCGTAGCGATCGAGAAAAACGTGGTGGCGTTCGCCGTGCGGTCGGGGCGACAGACCCTGTTGAAAAATGATCTCGAGCGGCTGATCGGGCGCCGTGGGAAAGCGGAGTCGGGCGAGGAAGGCTTCCGCGGGCGCATGTGGGCGGGCCAGCGCGACCGCTTGCTCGTCGGTGAGGGGGGGAAGGGTGCCGGCGGTGGGAACTTCGCTGCGCCAGAGGGCGGCTTGATCCGGCGTGGTGGTGGGGGGCGGGGCGCCGGTCAGGCGATGGATCGCGGTACGCGCGGGGGCGAAGGCGAAGACCACGCCGGTCAAGACCATGGCGAGCAAGGGGAGAGCGGCGAAAAACCCGAGCACGCGGTGGCTGTCCCAGAGGCGGAGGCGGCCTCGGCGCAGGGTGAGCCAGAGGTGGGGTTTCAGCCCGGGCCACCAGAGGTAGAGACCGCTGAGGAGGAGCACGGCGAAGAGCAGGGAACTCCAGCGCACGAGCAGGGCCCCGGTGGAGCCGAGGTGGAGGTCGGTGTGAAAAACTTCCAGCCAGTCGAGCAGCGGGGATTTCGGCCGGGGCAGGGTGGCGAGGGTGGCGGGATGGAGTCGGAGACGTTCCGGGTGGGCGCTGCCATCCGCCTTTAGGAAACCGGCCTCGTAGTAAGGCTGGAGCGGGCTGGGGAGATCGAGTTCGTGCAGGCGGAGGCCGTGGTGGTCGGCGTGAGATCGGGCCTGGTCTCTCGCGGCGGGAAAGCCCCGATCTCCGCGCCCATCCCAAGCCTGGACGGAGGTACTTGCGGGATCGAATCGGCGGACTTCTTCGCGAAAGACGAGTGCGGCACCGGAGAGGGCGACGGCGACGAGGACGGAACCGAGGCCGAGGCCGAGCAGGAGATGGAGACGGCGGCACCAAAGACGGGCAGGCAAACGCATGGGGCGGGGCAAGAGCCCTGGCCTGTTATCGGACCGTCCGGCGGTTTCCCTGCGAAAATTATCCTATCCGTCTACTTATCAGCCTTTTTACGCATCAGGGTGGGTGCGGGAGGTAAACGGGGGCAAAGGCCGAAGCGCCTGCTGTGCTCTGGTTGAGCAGAGGCGGAAGTTTAGATCGCGTGGAGGGCGCTTTTGCTGACGGCGAGGGCGGCCTCTTTGATGGCTTCGCTCATGGTCGGGTGGGCGTGGATGGTGCGGGCGAGATCTTCCGCGCTGCCGCCGTACTCCATGTGCGTGACGATCTCGCTGATGAGCTCGCCGGCACCCCGGGAAACGATCTGGGCGCCGAGGATTTTGTCCGTGCCGGCGTCGGCGATGATTTTCACGAAGCCGTCGGTCGCATCGGCGGCGATGGCCCGGCCGTTGGCGGCGAAGTTAAACTTGCCGACCTTGACCGCGATGCCCTTGGCCTTGGCGGCGTCTTCCCCGAGGCCGACGGACGCCACTTCGGGGTCGGTGTAGATGACGGCGGGCACGAGGTCCCAGTTGATGTGGCCGTGCTGCCCGGCGATCCACTCGGCCACGGCGACGCCGTCCTCCTCGGCTTTATGGGCGAGCATGGGTCCGGCGACGACGTCGCCGAGGGCCCAGATGCCGGGGACCGCGGTGCGGAGCTGGGCGTCGACCGGGATGCGTTTTTTCTCGTCGAGGGAGAGGCCGGCGGCGGCGAGGTCGAGACCGTCGGTGTAGGGGCGGCGGCCGACGGCGACGAGCACCACGTCGGCGGCGATCTCGAGCGCTTTGCCCTCGCGCTCGGCGCCGAGGACTTTGCGCTCGGGGTCGTAGCCGGTGACTTTGGCGCCGGTCTCGATTTTCAGGCCTTGGCGGCCGAGGGAGCGGGTGAAGTGGCGGACGATGTCGTCGTCGTAGGCCGCGGCGATTTTGGGGAGAAACTCGACGATGGTGACTTCGGCGCCGAGGCGGGACCAGACGGAGCCGAGCTCGAGGCCGATGGCGCCGCCGCCGATGACGGCGAGGCGCTTGGGCACGGCGGGGAGGGCGATGGCGTGGTCGGAGGAGACGACTTGTTTGCCGTCGAACTTGAGGAAGGGCAGCTCGACCGGGGCGGAGCCGGTGGCGACGACGATGTTTTTGGCGGTGAGCGACTGGTCGGCGACGGCGACGGTGTGGGCGGATGTAAATTTAGCCTCGCCGGTGAGGACGGTGATTTTTCGGGCCTTGGCGAGGGCGGCGACGCCGCCGGTGAGTTTGGTGACGACGTCGTCCTTTTTCTTGAGGAGGGCGGCGAGGTCGAGGGAGACGCCGTCGAGCTTGATGCCGTGGGCGGCGGCGTGGTGGCGGGCGAAGGCGTAGTGCTCGGAGGAGTGGAGCAGCGCTTTCGAGGGGATGCAGCCGACGTTGAGGCAGGTGCCGCCGAGGGCGGAGCGTTTGTCGATCAGGGCGACCTTGAGGCCGAGCTGAGCGGCGCGAAAGGCGCAGACGTAGCCGCCGGGGCCGGCGCCGATGACGATGAGGTCGAAGGAGGCCGAGGAAGAGGGGGAGGACATGAGAGGGTGGTGGGTGACGAGGGTCTGGTGCTTGGTGTGGGTGACGAGGCGGTGGGCCAAATCACCGATGACCTGTCACCAATCACGCTCGCGGGCTTCAGACGGCGAGCAGGAGGCGGGTGGGGTCCTCGATGGCCTGTTTCACTTTCACGAGGAAGGTGACGGCCTCCTTGCCGTCGACGAGCCGGTGGTCGTAGGAGAGGGCGAGGTACATCATGGGGCGGATGACGACCTGGCCGTTGAGCGCGATCGGGCGTTCGTTGATGGAGTGGAGGCCGAGGATGGCGCTTTGGGGGGCGTTGATGATCGGCGTCGACAACATGGAGCCGAAGATGCCGCCGTTGGTGATGGTGAAGCAGCCGCCTTCGAAATCGGGAAGGCCGAGTTTTCCGTCGCGCGCTTTTTTGGCCACTTCGCCGATGGCCTTTTCGATCCCGGCCATGTCGAGCTGTTCGCAGTCGCGCACCACGGGGACGACGAGGCCTTTCTCGGTCGAGACGGCCATGCTGATGTCGTAGTAGTGATTTTGCACGATCTCTTCGCCGTCGATCTGGGCGTTGACGGCGGGGACTTCTTTCAGGGCGTGGACGACGGCCTTGGTGAAGAAGGACATGAAGCCGAGTTTCACGCCATTTTTCTTCACAAAGTCCTCCTGATACTTGGCGCGGAGGGCCATGACGGCGGACATGTCGACCTCGTTGAAGGTGGTGAGCATGGCGGCTTCGTGCTGGGCGGAGACGAGGCGTTTGGCGATGGTCTGCCGCAGCTTGCTCATCTTGGTCCGGGAGCGTTTGCCCGAGGGGGCGGCTGCGAGGATGGGCGGGGTGGTGGGCAGCGAGGAGGGCGCGGCGGCGGCGACCGCGGCGGCAAGCTGTTTCGGGGTGGCGGCGGCGGCGGCGAGCATGTCGCCTTTGGTGACGCGGCCTGCCTTGCCGGTGCCGGGGACGCTGGCGGGGGCGATGCCGGTCTCGGCCGCGAGCCGTCGGACGGCGGGGGAGACGGCTTCGTGGCCGGGGGCGGGGGCGGCGGGAGCCGGGGCGGCGGGAGCGGCGGGGGCGCTGGCGGGCGGCGTGGCGGGGGCGCTGGCGGCGGAGTCGATCCGGGCGACCACTTGGCCGATTTTGACCTCGGTGCCGGCGTCGACGGAGAGGGTGATGGTGCCCGCGCTTTCGGCGATGCCTTCGGAGGTGATCTTGTCGGTCTCGAGTTCGAAGAGGGCTTGGTCCTTCTTCACGGTGTCGCCGTTTTTGACGTGCCACTTGGCGAGTACGCCGGAGCTGATGGATTCGCCGAGGGGCGGGATTTTGACTTCGATGACGGGCATGTGGAGTGGGAGAGGGTGTTGGGCGAAGGGGGCGGGCGGGGGGATGGCTCCGGTGCGTCCGGGCGGGGGCCGGCGGGCCCCGGGTGGGGCGCTGCGCGACGGCCGGGCCGGGGGTGGAGATCAGGCCTTGAAGGCGTCCTTCAGCAGGGCGTTGAGTTCGATCTTATGGAGGGCGAGCGCGCCGACGGCCGGTGAGGCGGCGGCGTCGCGACCGACGCAGCGGGCTTTGCGCGCGAAGATCGCCTCGAGTTCGGGGGCGATGTGGGACCAGGCGCCCATGTTCTGGGGCTCCTCCTGGCACCAGACGAGCTCGGCGTCGGCGTGGGCGCGGGCCAGGGCGGCGAGTTTGTCCTTGTGGAGTGGATACAGTTGCTCGACGCGGACGAGGGAGATGTCGTCGAGTCCGTTGGCCACGCGGTAGGAGTGGAGGTCGTAGTAGACTTTCCCGGAGCAAAGCACGAGGCGGCGGGCGTGTTTCGGCGGCTGGGGGTCGGAGATGATCGCCTCGAAGTGTCCGGTGGTGAAGTCTTCGAGTTTCGAGACGGCGAGGGGGTTGCGCAGCAGGCTCTTCGGCGCCATGACGACGAGGGGTTTGCGCAGCTCGCTTTTCATCTG
>JBILUB010000150.1:0-6373 GCA_044371245.1 Opitutaceae bacterium | reverse complement strand
CCCGCCCCCCGCTCCGCCCTCGGCCCCTCCCTCCCGCTCTTTCCCGTGCCCGACACCGCCGCCACCACTCCCGCCGCCCCGCGCCTGCTCGACGCCATCCAGTCGCCCGACGACGTCAAAGGCCTGTCCGCCACCCAGCTCCCCCAGCTCGCCGCCGAGATCCGGGAAGAGCTCATCCGGGTGACTGCGCGCAACGGAGGCCACATCGGCCCCAACCTCGGCGTGGTCGAGCTCACCATCGCCCTGCACCGCGTCTTCTCCACCCCTCGCGACAAATTTGTCTTCGACGTCGCCCACCAGGGCTACGTGCACAAACTCCTCACCGGCCGCCTCGCCGCCTTCCAACGCGTCCGCCAGACCGGTGGCGCCTCCGGCTTCCTCGCCCGCGAAGAGAGCCCCCATGACATCTTCGGCGCCGGCCATGCCGGCACCGCCCTCTCCGCCGCCCTCGGCATGGCCGTCGCCCGCGACCTCGCCGGCGCCGACGAGCACGTCGTCGCCCTCTGCGGCGACGCCGCCTTCACCTGCGGCATCACCCTCGAGGCGCTCAACAACATCGTCAGCTCCACCCAGCGCCTCGTCGTCATCCTCAACGACAACGAGTGGTCCATCGCCCGAAACGTCGGGGCCATCGCCAAGTACCTCAACAAGCTCTCGACCAACCGCACCTACAACAAGGTCCACCACGACCTCGAAAAATTCTTCCGCGGACTGCCCGGCGGCGACGACATGCACCGCCTCTGGATGAAGTGGAAACGCGAGACCAAGGACTTCTTCGTCGAGTCCTCCCTCTTCGAAAAATTCGGCCTGCGCTACCTCGGCCCCATCGACGGGCACAACCTCGACGAACTGATCAAAAATCTCGAATTCGCCCGCGACACCGACACCCCGATCATCCTCCACGTCGTCACCGAAAAAGGCCGTGGACTCGACGCCGCCCGCGCCCACCCCGAGAAATTTCACGGCCTCGGCGCCTTCGACCCCGTGACCGGCGAGAGCAAAGGCGGCGCGCCGGGCAGCCCTCCCCTCTATCAGGACGTCTTCGGCCACGAACTGGTGCGCCTCGCGCAGGCCGACCCCCGCATCGTCGGCATCACCGGCGCCATGCCCTCCGGCACCGGCCTCAACCACCTCTCCGCCGCGCTTCCCAAACAGTTTTTCGACGTCGGCATCGCCGAGGAGCACGCCGTCCTCTTCGCCGCCGGCCTCGCCACCCGCGGCCTTCGCCCCGTCTGCGCGATCTACTCCACTTTTCTCCAACGGGCCTACGACAACATCATCCACGACGTCGCGCTGCAAAACCTGCCCGTCACCTTCTGCCTCGACCGCGCCGGACTCTCGCCCAACGACGGCCCCACCCACCACGGGCTCTTCGACATCGCCTACCTCCGCTGCGTGCCCCGCGCCGTCATCATGGCCCCGCGCGACGAGCACGAGCTGTGCGCCATGCTCCGCACCGCCCTCGCCCACGACGGCCCCGCCTTCGTCCGCTACCCCCGCGGCGCCGGCACCGGCGCCCCCGCGCCCGCCGCGCCCCGCCTCACGCTCGAGATCGGGCGGGCCGAGGTCCTCCGCCGCGGCCAGGGCGTCTGGCTCTGGGCGCTCGGCCCCATGGTCGCGGATGCGCTCGCCCTCGCCGAGCGCCTCGCCGCCGAGGGCGTCTCGGCCGGCGTGGTCGACGCCCGCTTCGCCAAACCGATCGACCGCGACCTGCTCCTCACCCACGCCGCCGAGGGCGGCCTGATCGTCACCCTCGAGGACGCCGTCGTCACCGGAGGTTTCGGCAGCGCCGTGCTGGAGGCGCTCTCCGAGGCGGGCGTCGCCACGCCGGTCGAGCGTATCGGCTGGCCGGATACCTTTGTCCCCCACGCCAGCTCGGTCGCCGAGCTGCGGGCCCGCCATGGCCTCGCCCCGGACCAGATGCTCGCCCGCATCCGCGCCCGGCTCGGCGCCCTGCCTCCGGCCGCCGCGCTCGTCTGAGCCTGGATCACCCAGTTAGAGCATCTCAAATGGAGTTATAGCCGACAGTTAGACCCAAGGTAGCGCAGGCTTCCAGCCTGCTCGCTCGTGCAGACTGGAAGTCTGCGCTACGAGAAACGGCTACATCTTCATTTGAAATGCTATAAACGACGGCGCCGCGGGGCGAGGCGGCGGGCAACTTTCGGTGCGGACCGAATGAAGGGCTACCCGAAGGAGGTCTCTTGCCGAGGGCCCCACCGAAAGCTGCCGTCAAATCGGCCTGCTGCGCCCCGGGCAACTGCAGGATTCCGGCTGGGCCGGAAGCGCGCTCCCGCGGGGGAGCGGCCGGGATCAGGCCGCGTCCTTGGCCTCGGGGGAGGCGGACTCTCCGCCAGAATGTTCGCCGGCGATATCGGTCGATTTGTGCGGGCGCCGGCGCAGCGCCGGGCGGCGTTTGCCCGCGACGACGGAGGCGTCGATCACGACCTCGGCCACGTCATCCCGGGCCGGCAGGTCGAACATGACCTCCAACATCAACTGCTCGAGGATCGAGCGCAGCGCCCGCGCCCCGGTTTTTAGAGAGATCGCTTTCTGGGCGATCGCCCGGACCGCATCGGGGGTAAAGCGCAGGTTCACGCCGTCCATCGCGAACAACTTGGCGTACTGCTTTACCAGGGAGTTTTTGGTGTCGCTCAACACGCACTCCAGGTCCGCGAGCTTCAGGGGTGAGAGCACCGAGACGACCGGCAAGCGGCCGATAAACTCGGGGATCATGCCGAAGCGCACGAGATCCTCCGGGGCGAGAGACCGCATGAGCGCCTCGGACGCTTCCTCGCTGGTCTCGGTCGCGGCGGGCCCCGCCGGGCGGGCGCCGAAGCCGATGCCCCGCGCCCCGAGCCGCCGCTGCACGATCTGATCGAGGCCGACAAAGGCGCCCCCGCAGACAAAGAGGATGTTGTGGGTGTTCACCTGCACCAACTCCTGGTTGGGGTGTTTGCGCCCGCCCTGCGGAGGCACGTTGCAGATGGTGCCCTCGAGGATTTTTAGCAGGGCCTGCTGGACGCCCTCGCCGGAGACGTCACGCGTGATGGACACGTTTTCGGTCTTGCGACCGATCTTGTCGATCTCGTCGATGTAGACGATGCCGCACTCGGCGCGTTTTACGTCGTAATTCGAGTTCTGGAGCAGGCGGAGCACGACGTTTTCCACATCCTCGCCGACGTAGCCGGCCTCGGTCAGCGTGGTCGCGTCGGCGATGGCGAAGGGCACGTCGAGCACGCGCGCCAGGGTGCGGGCGAGGAGCGTCTTGCCCGAGCCGGTCGGGCCGCAGAGCAGCACGTTGCTCTTCTCGACCTCCACGTCGTTGAACTCGGGGGCGAGGGTGTTGGCCGCGCGGTCGGGCGAGCCGGCGGCAAAGGTGAGCCGCTTGTAGTGGTTATAGACCGCGACCGAGAGGACTTTCTTCGCGTGGTCCTGGCCGATGACGTGCTCGTCCAGGGCGCGCTTGATCTCGGAGGGCTTGGCGAGACGGAAAACGGGGCGTTGATCGACGGCGGGGGTGGCCGCATCCCGGTCGATGATGGTTTTACAAACGTTAACGCACGCGTCGCAGATGTAGACGCTGGGCCCGGCGATGATCTTGCGGACCTCGGATTGGGATTTTCCGCAGAAGGAGCAGAGGTTTACGCGAGTTGCCTTGGCCATGCGAAATTGCGTTGAGCGGAGGTCGGGAGGGGGGCGGCGGGGCGACCTTTCGACCGCCCTAGGCTTGAGCACAGGGGCGGAGAGTCGAGCCGCAAAACCGCCGCGGCCATGGGTGAAACCTCGCAAGTACCTACAGGAGGAAAACTAAACACGCGCCGCCGGGAGGGGCGGCGCGTGTCTGGCGAGACGCTTGCTCGCGCCCGGCCGGCCGCGGCTACTTGGCCGCGATCGCCGCCTTCACGAGCTCGACAAAGCTGCGGGCCTCGAGGGAGGCGCCGCCGATCAGGCCGCCATCGATGTCCTTCTGGGCGAGGAGCTCGGGGGCGTTTTGCGGCTTCATCGAGCCGCCGTAGAGGATGCGCATCTTCTGGGCGACGGCGTCGCCGAAGAGTTTGACGAGGAGGCTGCGGATAAACGCGTGCACTTCCTGCGCCTGCTCGGTGGTGGCGACCTTGCCGGTGCCAATGGCCCAGACGGGCTCGTACGCGATGACGACGCTGGTCGCGAGGTCCTTGGACACGCCTTCGAGGCCGGCCTCGAGCTGGGTCTGCACGACCTTCAGGGTGCTGCCCGACTCGCGCTCGGCGAGGGTCTCGCCCACGCAGAGGATCGGCTTTAGCTGGGCCTTAAGGGCGGCGAGGACCTTCAGGTTGATGAAGGTGTCGTTCTCGGCGAAGTAGGTGCGGCGCTCGCTGTGGCCGAGGATGACGTGGGTGGCGAAGAGCGCGCGGAGCATGGCCGCCGAGATTTCCCCGGTGTAGGCACCGGAGGGCTCGGGGTGCATGTTCTGGGCCCCGAGCTTGATGGTCGAGCCGTCGAGCCGGGAGGCGGCGGATTCGAGGCCGGTGAAGGGCGGGCAGACCACGACTTCGACGTCGTTCTGTTTGCCAACCTCGGCGACGATGTCGGCCACGAGGGCCGCGCCGTCGGCGGAGGTTTTGTTCATCTTCCAGTTGCCGGCGATGAGCTTTTTGCGAAGGGACATGTTGATGGAGAAATTTAAACCACGGAGAGCACGGAGGGCACGGAGAGAAAAAACCGAGGATCGATCCTCCGTGGCTCTCCGTGACCTCCGTGGTTAAGAATTCTGAGCTTTAGCTTTCGAGGAACACGACGCCCGGAAGGGCTTTGCCTTCGAGGAATTCGAGGGAGGCGCCGCCGCCGGTCGAGCAGTGGGTCACCTTTTTGTGCACGCCAAATTTCTTCGCCGCGGTGGCGGTGTCGCCGCCGCCGACCACGGTGGTGGCACCCTTCGCGGTGGCCTCGGCGATGGCGTCGGCCATGGCCTTGGTCGCGGTCGCGAAGATATCGAACTCAAACACGCCGGCCGGTCCGTTCCACACGATGGTCCGCGAGGAGAGGATGGCCTGGCGATAGAGCTCGATGCTCTTCGGGCCGGCGTCGAAGCCTTCCCACCCGTCGGGGATCCCGCTCTCGAGGGTGGCGGGCTGGGTCTTGGCGTCGGGGCCGAATTTATCGCCGCACACGAAGTCGACCGGGAAGATCAGCTCCACGCCCTTGGCCTTGGCCTTGGCCTCGAGCTCGGCGACGATCTCGGCGCCGGCCTTGTCGAAGAGGGACGAGCCGATCTGCATGCCGCGATTCACCTTGTGGAAGGTGTAGGCCATGCCGCCGCCGATGATGACCTTGTTGGCCTTGTCGAGCAGGTTGTTGATCAGGGGAATCTTGTCCGCGATCTTGGCGCCGCCGAGGATGGCGAGCAGCGGGCGGTCGGGGTTGTCGAGCACCTTGGCGAAGGCCTTGAGCTCGGCCTCCATCAGGAAGCCGGCGGCCTTCAGGGGCAGGGCGACGCCGACCATCGAGGAGTGGGCGCGGTGCGCGGTGCCGAAGGCGTCGTTGACGAAAACGTCGCCGAGCTTGGTCAGGGAGGCGCGGAAGGCGGCGACGGCGGCGGGGTCGGCCTTCTTCGAGGTGCCGTCCTCGAGCTTCACCTTGCCCTCTTCCTCGATGTGGAAGCGCAGGTTTTCCAACAGAACGACCTCGCCCGGGGCGAGCTTGGCGCACGCGGCCTCGACCGCGGGGCCGACGCAGTCGTCGAGGAACTTCACCGGTTTGCCGAGGAGCTTCTCGAGCTCGGCGGCGACGGGCTTGAGGGAGAATTTGGCGATGCGTTGACCATCGGGGCGGCCGAGGTGCGACATGAGGACCACGGAGGCGCCCTGCTCGAGGGCGTGCTTGATCGTGGGGAGCGCGGCGGTGATGCGCGCGGTGTTGGTGATGGCGCCGGTCTGCTTGTCCTGCGGGACGTTGAAGTCGACGCGCATGAGGACGCGTTTGCCGGAGAGCGCGAGGTCGCGGATGGATTTGAAGTTGGCCATGGCGGAGGAAGCGGAGAGCGGGGGAAAAAATTAAACCACGGAGTGCACGGAGTTCACGGAGAGGCAGATGAAGTGCCTCCGTGTGCTCCGTGTCCTCCGTGGTTTAAGTGAGGAGTTGACGAGGTCGGGCTTAAAGGGCGGCGGCGATCTTCTTGGTCAGATCGACGACGCGGTTGGAGTAGCCCCACTCGTTGTCGTACCAGGACACGAGTTTGAAGAACTTGCTGTTGAGCTCGACGCCGGAGCCGGCGTCGAAGATCGAGCTGTGCTTGTCGTGGATGAAGTCGCTGGAGACGACCTCGTCGGAGGTGTAGGCGAGGATGCCCTTCAGGTAGGTCTCGCTGGCGCGCTTCATCGCCTCGCAGATCGCC
>JBILUB010000149.1:0-6375 GCA_044371245.1 Opitutaceae bacterium | reverse complement strand
ACTGGGGGGCGGGGGGTGCGGGGGGGGGGGGGGGGGGGGGGGCTGGGGGGGGGGGGGGCGGGTTAGCGGTCGATGACGGTTTCGGGGGCGATGCCGATCAGGTGCAGCGCGTAGCGGATGACGGTGAGGCGCCGATCGCGGATGGTGGTGGCGTTGCCGTCGGTCCAGTACCAGGAGGGTAGCGCGGCGTGAAACTCGAGGAGCTCGGTGCGCAGCTCGGCGCTGACGCGGCCGCCGCGATATTTGTCCGCGAGGTGGGTGACGAGCGCGGCGAAGTTAGCCGCCGGCGTGGCTGTCGTGCGGGCGAGGATCGCGAGCTCGGCGTCGAGGGGCAGCGTGATTTGCAGGTAGGCCGAGTTTGGGTTGGTGGGGGTGGAGAGCTCGCCGGTGCTGCGGCCGCGGTGGAGCAGGTCGTGGATCCGGTTGGCCTCGCCGACCACGGTGGTCTCGGAGGTGACCTGGAACTCGGGCGAGAGCAGGCCGGCCGTGGCGATCACGCCGGGTTGGGAGTAGACCGGCTGGAAGTAGTTGAAAACCGAGGGCGACCCGAGGGGGATCTGGTGGGAGAGGTCGAACTGAAAATCGATGAAGTAGCGGGGGTCGTTGGCGCGGGGACGGGTGGGGGGAAAGGCGTGGAGCAGGCGGGTGAGGCGGAGGACGGGCTCCACCCGTTTGCCGGCCGAGTAGGTGGCGTTGGCCGGGGTGAGGCGGGCCTCGGGATCGAGGAGGACGGCGCGGACGGTGGCGAAGAGATCACCCCGCACTCCGGAGCCGTTGTTGGCGAAGGCGGCGGAGACCCGGGCGATGTAGGCCGGCGAGGGATTGGAGGTCACCAGGCGCTGGATGAGCTGGCGCCCGATGAAGGGGCCCACGTTCGGATGCTGGAAGAGGACATTGATCGCGGTGTCCATCGCCTGCAGGCCGTCGGTGCCGGCGGGGATGGTGTTGCCCCGCAGCAGACGTTTCGCGCCGGTGTCGTGGAATTGCGGGTAGAAACTCATCGGCCGCATCAGGTCCTTGCCGTAAACGAACCAGACGCTGGTGTCGGCCGGACGGCCATCGCTCCAGCGGGGTGGATCGGACTGGTTGTAGTGCGGACCCCAGCCGGTAAAGACGTGGGCGAGGCCCACGATGTCGTTCTGGGTGTAGGTCGGGATGGGGAAGCCCTCACGGTCGAGGCGCAGGGAGCCATCGGGATGGAGCTCATTCAGGCCGATGGTGAAGAGCTGCATGAGCTCGCGGGCATAGTTTTCATCGGGGCGCTGGCCGTTTTCGGGATCGGGGCGCCGGTTCCGGATCATGCTGAGGTAAACGCCCATCACGGGAGAGCGGGTCACGTCGACCAGCAGGTCGCGGTAGTTGCCGAAGGCGCGGTCGATGCAGAGGTCGTAGTAGGCGGCGAGGGCTTCGTGGTCGTCGGCCAGCGAGCCGTCGCGCGAGACGACCAGGATCTGGGCGAGGGCCCAGGCGACGCGCTGGCGGAGTTGGTCGGGCGCGGTGAGGGCGTTTTGCCACCAGACTTGCTGGAGGGGTTCCTGCCAGCCGTCACGTTGGCCGCCGGAGTTGGCCAGCAGCTCATTCCGCCGCGCGGTGACCGCGGGCAGCACCTTGGTGGCGGTGAGGGTGCGCTGGTGGTTGATCCAGCCGGAGTAGCCGCGATTGCGGACGTCGGCCACCGCCGCGGTGGAGGCGCCGAAGGCGGCTTGATCGAGGAAGCGGTGCGCGTCGGCGAGGCTGGGCGTGCCGCCGGGCAGGGCCTGGGGGGCGGGCGGGGTGGGGCTGGTTTCGGAGCCGGTGGCCAGCGAGAGGCGGCCGTAGATCTCGCCCCCGGTCGCGGCGGTGGAGCGGACGCGCACCCAGAGGCGGCCTTCGCGGAGGGCGGTCACGATCGCGGCCTGGCTGAGGCCGGCGGCGGGCTGGATGCCCCAGCTCCGATTCGAGACCTGACCGGCCGGAAGGGTCAGCACGGCGCTTCCGGTGATCGCCCCGGTGGAGACAAAAAGGTCGGCACCGGCCGCCGGACCAAGGAGGGAGGAGTAGGTGAGGGAGAGGCGCGCGGAGAGGCCGTTGCCGGCGGCGCGCAGCACCGCGCTGCCCCAGCCCGCGGAAGCGAGCCCGGAGGGCGGGCGAAGCGCGGCGACGTAGAGCTCGTCCGGTGCGTCGTCGATGGTGATGGTGGCGCGATCGGGAGCGCCCAGATCGAAGGACGGGTCGGAGAGCAGGCGCACTTCGACGGTCTCCGCCACCTCGGTGAGGGTGTCGGTGCGGGGCGTGATCAAGATGTCCGCCTGGGTGGCGCCTCCGGGTATGGTCACCGCGCCGCTGGGCGCGACGTAGTCGACGGTGGAGGTGGCGGTGCCGAAGATGCCGTAGCGGACGGTCACCGGATCAAGGTTGCCGGTGCGAAACACGGTGATTCGCGCGGGCACGAGGCCGGCTTCGTAGGCGCGCGGGGCGGTCGCGCCCAGGGTGATGCGATTACGCGAGCCGAGACGGGCGAGCGCGACGTCCATGTCGGCGATCAAGGGCTGGGTGGTGGCGTCGTTCGGATTGGTGGCTAGCACGTATTCGTCGTGGTCGCTGAGTCCGTCTCCGTCGCTGTCGCGGTCCTCGACCGAGATGCGGTAGAAAAGACGTCCTCCGCTGCCCGCGCGATCCGCCAGGGAGCGGGGATCGATGGCATGGTAGCGGGACGAGAGAAGTTCTTTATCGGGATTTAGGCCCGGTCCGGTCCATGCGACGGTGACGTGGTCGCCGCCCGCGCCCTCGACGTGGAAGAGCTCGAAGTAATAGGGGCGCCCGCCTTGCAGGCGGATGAGCGCGGAGGTCTGGGACGGGTACTTGTTCCACTGGCCGGGATCGGTCCAGCCATCCGTCCAGGCGAGGCGGCGACGGGTGGAGGCGTCGGCGGACTCGCCGAGCCAGAATTCGCAGGCGTCGTCCGCGGAGACGAAGAAGCGGTAGTCGCCGTCGGCGGGAGGCACGATCCAGCCGCGGGAGTGCTGCCCGAAGCGGTCGACATTTGGCGAGGTGGTCGCGGTGCCGAGGGTGTCGCTCGTGATCACCCGCGCCGGGGCCGTGCTGCCGGGCACGATCGTGTTTTTGAAGGTGATGAGCGAGGTACTGGCGGCGAGGTTCTCCCAGCGCGAAAGCGCAAAGTCGCCGCCGGCGTAGCTGCGCGTGAGGTCGATCTCGTGTTGTTTGTCCGAGCCGTCGCCGACGAAGACGGGTGGCAGCGTGATCCAGTCGCGGAGATCGGGCGAGGCCTGGATGCGGTACACCTTGCCCGGGACCGAGGGCCAGCTGAGGCGGGCTCGATTGGTGGCGGGGAAGGCGAGTTCGCGCAGTTGGAAGCGGGAGGACGCGTCGCGAGGGTTCGTTCCGGCCGCGGCCTCGGCGAGGTTGTTGAGGCCGTCGCCGTCCGGATCGCCGAGGGGGGTGAGACCATGGCCGTGGCGGGCGGACCAAAGATCATCGAGACCATCACCATTACGGTCGATGCGGGCTTGGAGACCCGCGGGGCTGCCAAACACCATCAATCCCCCGACCAGAAGGGCGAGTATGGTGTGAGTGGTGGCGTGCATGGGGTGAATGCAGTGAGTTCTGGGACGAGTGATTCGAAGCGCGGCCGGAGGTGATGATCAGAGGGATTACCACCCCTACGTTCGTATCGGCACTACCGTGAATCACTGTTGTGTTTTGCGAAAGTATTTCCCCCTAGGGCTGTTTGCTTACCTCAACTCTGGGGTGATTCCTACAAGCGCCAAGAGTTTGCGTGCTGGCGCGTCTCGGTGGCACGGCGCGGCGCGCTGTTTTTCGCTGGCCGGGGGCGTCGCTCGCGCGAGGGCGGGCAAGACTTTGGGGTTGGCGGAATCGGACAGTGCGTAAACGTGTTCGGATGAAGATCGTCCATGCGGCGAGCGAACTGTTTCCCTACGTGAAGACGGGCGGGCTGGCCGATGCGGTGGCCTCGCTGAGCGCGGCCTTGGTCGAGCGGGGTCACGAGCTGGCGGTGTTTGTGCCGGGCTATCGGGCGGTGGTGGAGCATCCGGACGCCGCCGAGGCGAAGACCCTGCTGCGACCGAAGATCGAGATGGGCGATGTGTTCATGAGCGGCGAGATCCGGGCCTTCTCCCCGAGGGAGGGCCTGACCGTGTACATGGTTTGTCGGGACGAGTTTTTTGACCGCCGTCACCCCTACGGTTCCGGCGAACGCGATTACGAGGACAACCACCACCGTTTCATTTTTTTCTGCAAAGGCGTGGTCGAGACGATGCGACTTTTGCGGATGAACGCGGACGCGGTGCATTGCCACGACTGGCAGACCGGGCTCCTGCCGCTTTTGCTCCGGCACGCCGAGCAGCGGCACGGCGACATCCTGGCGATGCGCACGGTCTTCACCATCCACAACCTCGCCTTCCAAGGCGTGTTCCCCCTGCGCTCCTTCTACCGGACCAATCTGCCCGACGAGTTGATGGGGATCGATGGGGTCGAGTTCTACGGTCAGATGAGCATGATGAAGGGCGGCATCCTCTTTGCGGACCGCGTCACGACGGTCAGTCCCACCTATGCGCGGGAGATCCAGACGCCGGAGCTGGGCTGCGGTCTGGAGGGAGTGGTGGCGACGCGACGGGAGGATCTGCGCGGGCTGCTCAACGGCATCGATCGGTCGGTGTGGAATCCGTCGACCGACACGCTTCTGCCCGCGACCTACACGCTGGAAGACTTGAAGGGCAAATGGCTCTGCCGCGAGGAGCTGATGCGGCGTCATGGGTTCGACCCGGATTTTGGCGGGCCGATTTTTGGGATGGTCTGCCGCCTCACCGCGCAGAAGGGCGTGGATCTGGTCCTGGCCAACCGCGAGTTTTTCAAGCGCGAGAACGTGCGCCTTGTGGTGCTCGGGAAGGGCGAGCCCGATCTCGAAAGGGGGCTGCGCGAACTGGCGGCCGCGATGCCGAAGCGGGTGGCGCTGAGCACCCGGCTCGACGAGACGATGAGTCACCTGGTGACGGCCGGGAGCGATTTTTTCCTCATGCCCTCCCGTTTCGAGCCCTGCGGGCTGAGCCAGATGTATTCGCAGGCCTACGGCACGATCCCGCTCGTCTCCGCGGTCGGTGGGCTGGCGGACACGGTGGTCGATGTCGATGCGGCGCCCGGGGGTGGAACGGGTATCCAAGTTTCCCCTACGCCGGAGGGTTTGCTTTCCGGGTTGATGCGCGCGGTGGCGCTCCACGCCGACAAACATCGTCTCGTGGACGTGCAACTGCGTGGCATGCGGCGGGAGTTTGGCTGGGGCGCCACGGTGCGGGCCTACGAAGCGCTGTATTCGGACGATGAGTTGTGAGCGGCCGTCCCCCGGGGCAAAAGGGATGATGCCTTTCGGGTGAAGTAGGTTATACAAGTCACTATAAAGTATAATGCTATCGATTTAGTTTGAAATGCTACATAAGTGTAGCACGATCTTGATCCCATGACGCTCCAAGTAAATGTCCGGCTCGACGAGGCTGACTGGGAGCAGATCGTCGCCGCCATGCCCGGCCTGAGCAACGGCGAGCGCATGACGCGGCTCGTGCGCCAGCAACTCACCTTGCTCGAGTCGCGGCACGACCTCTCGCGTGCGCTTCAGCTCGTCGAGGCCGCGCTCGATCCCGCCTTGCAGGCGCTGCGTCGTCAGCGGCTCCAGGGTCAGGGCTCCGAAATCGCCGAGGAGTTGGCCGCAAGCGTGATCGAGATGTCGGCGCTCCTTTTGGCGCAGAGCGAGAACCTGGCGCTGGCGCCGGAGAAACACCTGCCCGAGCTCGAGGCCAAACTGGTGCGGCGCTGGGCTCGGACCGCCCGCCAGCTCCTGCGCACCGCGGCGCTCGACCCCGCGCAGATCCGCCACCCCGCGCAGACTCGGCCGGAGCTCGACGGCGTGCTCGCCGAGGCGGCTCGGCTCGCCCATCCGGGTGCCGCCGTTTCCGCCGACCCCCTCTCCGCCACCGCCACCACCACCTCCAACCAAGGATAACGTCATGGAAAACCGACTACGCGACCGCATCGCCCGGGTGCTCACCAGCACCGCCCACTCCCTCGTCGACAAGATCGAGGGGCTCAACGAGGAGGGCATCCTCGAGGCCGCCATCCGCGAGGTAGACGGCGCGACCGAGGAGGTCCACACCGCCCAGGGCGAGTCCCTCGCCCGCAAGCACCATGTGACCAAGGCCATCGAGCGCCTCACCGCGGAGCGCAATCGCATCGAGGAGGAGGCCGAGACCGCGCTCCGTTCCGGTCGCGAGGATCTCGCCGTGGCCGGCCTCGGCCGCATCGACGACATCGAACGCCAGCTCCCCGAGCTGGAGAGCCAGATGCTCGACCACAAGGCCGAGGCCGAGC
>JBILUB010000148.1:0-6405 GCA_044371245.1 Opitutaceae bacterium | reverse complement strand
CAGAGCAGGATGACGACCCAGGGCTGGAAGTAGGCGGCGGCGGCGAGCGCGAGCAGGGCGTACCAGCCGAGCAGGAGCAGGGCGCCGAAGAGGAGGCGCCAGAGGGCGAGAGTGGCGCGGTCGCCGCGGCCGAGGAGGGAGGCGACGAGGCGCGAGAGGCCGAAGGGGAGGAGGTGGATGGCGAGGCCGTAGAGGGCGAAGGCGCCGCCGGCCCAGGCGCCGAACGCGTCGCGAGCGAGGCGGAGGGCGAGGCGGGGGCCGCGATCTTGGAGGAGGCGCGCGCCGGCATCGAGCCCGAGGGCGTGGAGGGCGGCGGCGTGGGCCGAGACGCGGGCGGCGGCGGCGCGGGCGCGCTCGGGGTCGGCGCGGTGGAAGTGGTTGAGGGCGTCGGCGGCGTTTTTGCGGAGGCGGAGGGCCTCGAGGCCGGCGGCGGGACGGGGGGAGGCGCGGGGGAGCAGCCACTCGACGTCGTCGAGCAGGTTTTCCCAAGCGGGGTCGTCGAGGTCGATGAGCTCGCGGCGGAGGCGGCGGTCGAGCTCGGGGGTGAGGGCCCGCATAGCGGTGTGCTCGTCGCCGTCGTGGGCCGCGAGCCAGTCGGCGACGTCGACGCGTTCGCCGAGGCGGATCCAGACGGCGGAGCGGAATTTCTCCTTACGCTCGTAGTTGAGGGCGACGGGGACGACGTGGAGGTTTTTCGCGCCGGCGGCGAGGGCCTGGAGGGCGAGGCGGGCGGCGCCGGACTTGACCTGGGCGAGGCGGGGGGCGTCGTGGGTCTTGCCCTCGGGGAAGATGCCGACGACGGAGTCGCCTGGGATGGCGGCGAGGGCGCGGGCGGCGGCGGCGAGGGAGTCGAGGTTACGTTTGACCGCGCGGGGGTCGTCGGCGCCGCGGTAGGCGGGGATCATGCCGGCGGCGCGTAGTGCGTGGCCGAATACGGGGATCTCGAAAAGAGGGGCCTTGGCGAGGAGGCGGACGGGGCGGCGGGCGACGATGCCGAGGAGGACGGGATCGATCAGGGAGTTGGGGTGGTTGGCGATGAGCAGCACCGGGGCGCCGGCGGGGATGCGGTCGGCGTGTTCGATGACGATGCGGGGGTAGTAGAAGCGCACGAGGCCGCGGGCAAACCAGCGGCCGAGGGCGGCGAGGGGGGCGAGGAGCGGCATCGGGGGCGGGGAGACGGAGGAGAGCGCGGAAGGAAACGCGGGGGCGGGCGGGGCGGCAAAAGAAAAGCCCCGGCCGGGGAGGGCAGGGGCAGGCGAGGGGTTCGGGGAACGGAGGACGGGCCGGGCGTCGGCGGCCTCCCCGCCTTCTGGCTCAGGTGAGCCGGCGGGCGAGGGCCTGGGCGCGGAGGCAGAGCTCGGCGGCCTTGAAGATGTGGCGCTGGGTCATGGCGCGCTCGGTGCGTTGCAGGCAGTCGAGAATGAGTTCGCCGAAGAAGCGGTAGCCGACCTTGCCCGCGACCTCGAGGTGGTGTTCGCCGTGTTGGTCGACGAGGTAGAGATGGTCGCCGGCGGGGTCGCGTGCGACGTCGAGGTATTTGCGGAGTTCGATGTAGCCTTGGGTGCCGAGGATGATGGTGCGGCCGTCGCCCCAGGTGCCGAGCCCGGCGGGGGTGAGCCAGTCGACGCGCACGTGGTTGGTGGCGCCGTTGTCACCGATGAGGTTGGCCTCGCCGTAGTCCTCGAGCTCGGGGTGGTCGGGGTGGGCGTAGTTGCCCACGGCGGCGTGGACGACGGTCGCGTCGGAGGCGCCGGCGAAGGTGAGAAATTGCTCAAACTGGTGGCTGCCGATGTCGCAAAGGATGCCGCCGTAGCGGGCGCGTTGAAAGAACCAGGCCGGGCGGGAGTGGGCGTTGAGACGGTGGGGGCCGAGGCCGATGACCTGGATGACGCGTCCGATGGCGCCTTGTTGCACGAGGTCGGTCGCGTACATGGCGGATTCGACGTGGAGGCGCTCGCTGAAGTAGCAGGCGTATTTGCGGCCGGTGCGGGCGGCCACGGCCCGGGCCTGGTCGAGTTGCCCGAGGGTGGTGAAGGGGGTTTTGTCGGTGAAGTAGTCCTTGCCCGCTTCCATGATCCGGCAGCCGAGCGGCCCGCGCAGGTCGGGGATGGCGGCGGCGGCGACGAGGCGGACTTCGTCGTCGTCGAGGATCTGGTCGAGGGCGCGGGCTACGCGGGCTCCGGGGTGCTTGGCCGCGAGCGCTTGGGCGCGGTCGGGGTCGGTGTCGTGGACCCAGCGGAGGGTGGCGCCCGCCTCGACGAGGCCGTTGCACTGGCCGTGGATGTGGCCGTGATCGAGATGGGTGGCGGCGAAGACGAAGTCTCCGGGGCGGACGACGGGGCGCGGCTTGGCGCGGGGGGCGTGGTGCATGCCGTCGGACATTTGAGCCATGGGGCGGGGTCGGGCGTTTACGGCGGGGCGGGCGCCGGGTGGCCGGGCCGGGCTCAGTCGGCGACGGAGGGTTTGGTTTTTTCCGAAAGGGCCTTGATGGCGCGTTCGAGCGGGCGGCGGGTGCCCTTGTCCATGCGGTCGATGAAGAGGGTGCCGTTGAGGTGGTCGACCTCGTGCTGGATGCAGCGGCCGAAGAGTCCGTTGCAAACGAGGGTGTGGGGGGTGCCCTGGGTGTCTTGGAATTGGACGCGGATGAGGTCGGGTCGGGCGATGTCGCCGCGGATCTCGGGGAAGGACAGGCAGCCCTCCTCGTAAATGGTTTTGGCGGAGGGGAGGAGTTCGAGGCGGGGGTTGGCCAAGACCATCGGCATGATCAACTCGAGCGGGGGCTGGGCGCCGTCCAGCTCCCATGAGAACTCGCGATCGGTGTCGCGCAGGTCGACGACGCAGAGTTGGAGGGCATGGCCGATTTGCTGGGCGGCCAGACCGATGCCCTGGGCGGCGTGCATGGTGGCGACCATGTCGGCGGCGAGTTTGGCGAGCGCCACGTCGAAATGGGTGACGGGCGCGCCCTTTTGGCGAAGAACGGGGGCGTTGTAGTGAACAATCGCGAGCGACATGGGTCGGTAGAGAAACGTGAAAGCCGTCAAGCGGGGCGAGCGTGGATTTGCCCTCCCGCCCCGCAAACCAATACTGCCCGTCCGATGTCCGTCCCAGCCGATACCTCCTCCCCGCGCCGCGTGGCGCCGGCCTTGATCTGGGCGGTGGCGGCGCTCGGGGTGGTTTTGATCGGGCTGGCCTGGGCGGTGCCGGTGCATCTGCGGGCGGTGGCGCCCGCGTTGCTGGAGCGGGCGGGGCTGGGCACGCCCTCGCTCGCCGAGTTGTCCCGGGCGCGGATCGAGGAGGCGCAGCCGGGGCCGGCGGCCTTGTTGATCGTGGGCGCTCGGGCGGCGGGCGTCCCGGAGGCGGAGCTGCTCGTGTCCGAGGCGGCTCTGCGGGATTTTGCGCGGAGGGAGCCGGCGCTCGCGGTCTGGGGCGGGGAGGATCCTTTCCTGCTCCCGCTCACCCGACAGACGGCCGCGCGGGCGGCCGCCGAGCGCGGGGAGAGCACGCCGGTGTTGCGGTTTTTGGTGAAGGCGGAGGCACGCGAGGCGTTGCGGGGGTTTTTGGCGAATTCCCGGGTCGCGGCGGTGCAGGATACGCTGGGTTTGCTGGAGCTGCGGGAGGCGGGGCGTTTCGTGCCTGCGGGGCGGCCGGGCGGGCAGACTTTTGAGGCCTTGGTGTTGTTGAACGCGCTCCTTCACCAGGGCGAACACCTCGCGCCCGGACTGGCCCGGGTTTGGCGGGAGGAGGCGCGTGCGGCCCGGGAGCGTGGAACCCTGGGTGAGGCGCTTGAAGGGATGCTGACGGATCTGCTCGCGCTCGGCGGGCGACTCGACTGGCGCCAGCTGACCGCGATCACGGCGGGGGTGGAGACGCGGGAGGTCTGGACGGAGCTGGGTCGTCTCTCGCGTGCGGGTGGCGAGAGCTTTGCGCTGGTGCTGGCGGCGAGTCTGGCCGACCGGGCGCCGGATGCGACCGAGCGGGTGTTGCGTTATCGGCTCGGCCATGTGGGCGATGCCGACGCCGATCTGCGCCTCGCGCTGCGGGAGGGGCGGGGCGCGCTGCGACTGCTGCTGGAGCGCGGCGTGCCGGTGAGCCGGCGGCCGGCGCCGACTCCGGGGCCGCTGGTCGAGCTGGCGCTTTTGAATCCCGGATGGGCGCTGGGGCTCCGCTATCTGCTCTGTGCGGCCGGCGCGTACTGCGTGTTGCGCGCGATCGTCGGCGGGATGAGGGCCGGCGCGGGTACGGTGTCGCACGCGGGGGCGGGGGTGCTCTCGCTGGTCGCGACGGGCGCGTTCCTGCTCGTCACCGAGCCTTTTCTGGGCCGAACCGCGCCGCCGCGGGTCGAAGGTCTCAGCCTGGCGATGCCGGTGCTCGCCGACATCACTGATCCCGAATCTCTTCGTTCCGTCACCCCCACTTTTGCCATGGACCTTCACTCCCTCCTCGCCATCGCGCTTTTTGGCGCTCTGCAAATCGTCATGTATCTGGTGTGCCTCGCCAAGATCCGCTCGATCGACGCGCTGCCTCTGCCGCCGCTGGTGAAGCTGCGGTTGATGGAGAATGAGGAGAACTTGTTCGACGGGGGGCTGTACCTCGGCATCGGAGGGACGGCGACCGCTCTGGTCTTGCAGGTGCTGGGCTGGGTGGAGCCCAATCTGCTCGCGGCCTACTCCTCGAACCTGCTCGGGATCACCTGCGTGGCGCTGGTGAAGATCCGCCACGTGCGCCCGTACAAGACGAACCTGATCCTCGCGGCGCAGGACGCGATCGCGGCGGGTGATCCCGCGGAGCCGCGTCCGGCCTCCACCCGCTGAGCGCGGCCCGTCCGAATCCGCGCCATGAACCGCACGCTTCTCCTGATCCTCTGCGATTTTCTTTTGCTGACGCTGCTCGCGCTCACGCGCTGGGAGGACGCGACGCCCGCGGCCGCGCAGGGTCGCGCGCCCGGGCCGACGCCGCCCGCGGCGCAGGCCGGCACGGGCGCCACGGCCGAGGAGGATGTGGTGGCCCTGATGCGTTTTTCCCTCGAGGAGGAGGAGGGCAGGAGGGCGGAGCTGGCGCGGAGCCTCGAGCGGACGGAGGCGGAGCGGCAGGCGACGGAGCGCGCCCGGGCGGAGCTGGCGACGGAGCTCGCGCGTACGGAGAGAAACGCGGCCGAGCTCGACCAGAATCTCGCGACCACGCGGGCGGCGGCGGAGGCCGAGCGGGCGCGCAACGCGGCCCTGGCGAAAGAGCTGGCGGAGCGGGAGGCGGAGGCCAGGCGGAGGGAGGAGGAGCTGGCGCGGAGCGCGGCGGCCGAGGCGGCGGCGCGGGCGCGGGCCGAGCAACTCGCGGTCCAGGTCGGGGTGGCGGCGCGGGAGAAGGAGATATTGCAGGAGCAGGCTCAGACACTGCGGGCGGCGGTGGAGGCCGAGCGGGCGGAGCGCCAGCGCGTGCAGGAGACGACGACGCAGCTGGCGGCGGCCACCGGGCAGATCGCGGAGCGCACCGGCGAGCTCGCGCGGGAGTTTCGCGAGGCGCAGCCGATCAATGCGAACACGCTTTTCGAGGCCTTCCTGCAACGCCGGGTGCGGGCGCAGTTTGATGCATCGAGGTCGACCTTTCTCGGCCCCGTGTCGCGGGATCCGCGGGGGCGCACGGTGCTCGCCAGCGATGGCAAGTCGGTGGTGGCGCTGCTGCATGTGGACGACACTCCCTTCGATCTGCGGGCCTCGAGCCAGCCTGACTGGGAGCGGCTGTTGCTGACGCTTTCGCGCGGGGCGGGAGTGGTGAGGCCGGCGCGGCTCGAGTTTGCCTCGCTCGATCCGAGGGTGGTGTTGGTGCCGCTATCCGCGGAGGAGGCGGAGCGGATCGGCGGGGAGCCTTACCTGCTCGCGCTCGAGCCCTTCAAGTTTCCCGAGGCGGTATTGATCAGTGCGGGCGGCGCGGGTTACGGCGAGTTGCCCTTCAAGATCGACCCGCGCAACCCCGGGTATGTGAAGGTGGACAATCGGCTGGTGCGGCGACTTTTTGGCGACTTCTCGCCCTCGCGGGGCGACCTCGTGCTGAGCAAGACCGGCGAGCTGCTCGGCATCATGGTGAGCAACGACACCTGCGCGTTGATCAACAACTTCCTCCCGCAGCGCGCGCTGCCGCTCGGCCCCGATTTGAAGGCCACGCCGACCGGCTCGGTGTTGGACGCGGTGGCGAGGCGCTGGCAAATGCTGCCGGCGGGGATGAGGTGAGGGTTCAGCACCTTCGCTCCTGGACTCCCGACGTGATTGGCGGCAGCCCTGCGTTTGGCTCTCTGGCCCCGCCGGACGTTCAACCGCCGGTGATTGCATCATGACGGAGGTGAGTGTCTCCTCGTGTAACTGTCGTTTGAGTTGAACTCCGCTTTCGCCGACCCCATTCCAGCATCGCACACAT
>JBILUB010000147.1:0-6412 GCA_044371245.1 Opitutaceae bacterium | reverse complement strand
CTGGGCGGAGATCCGCGTCTCGCCCCTCAAAGCGGCCGCGACCGTCGTCGCCGCGAGGCCGAGCTGCGCGGCGAGATCGGCGGTGGTGGGGGAGGGACGCGGATTCATTGACGCGGTGGCGACGAGGCGGGGCGGAGGTAAGGCAAACCAGGGCCACGGGGGCGCAAGTCAATTTACAGCGGTGTATGCACGACGGCTTTGCGCGGGTGCCCGGAGCGGGCGAGGCTGGGTTTTTACCATGCCCCTCCGACCCCCACACCTCGCCCGTCTCGCTCTGCTCGCTGCCCTGCTTATCGGCGCCGGCCCGACGCTTTTCGCCCAGGATGACCGCTCGCCCGTCGCTCCCTCCGGGGTGGTCGTTTCCGATCCAGACCTGGCCACCCTCCTTTCAAGGAAGGGCGACCTCGCGGTCGGCGACCTGACTTTCTCGGCCTTTAGCGCAGGTCCGCGCAGTCTCGACCAGGGCGCTCGGCAAGCGCTCGAGCTGGCCTCCTATCCCGAGGGGCAACAAGCCGTCGAGCTGGCCTTTTTGCACACCTTTGAGAGCGGTCGTGGTATCGCGGATTGGCGCGCGGCCACCGGCCTCGCCCACCGCAAGGTGTCGCTTCCGCCGGAGTGGCCGGAGGTCTTTCGCTATGAGTTGGAGTACACCGATGGGAGAAAGGTCTTGGTCCCGGTGCGTTTCGGGGAGGGCATCGAAGGATGGAAACGGGTGCACACGATCGCACCGATGCTCTGGGCCCGGGCCCATCTCGCCACCGATCTGGATCCGCGTTCGGGGGAGAAAGCCGCCCTGTATGCCATGCGTTTCCCCAATCCCCGTCCCGCCGTCCCGCTCCGCGCGATCCGTGCCCTTCCGCCCGCCCAAGCTCATCTCCAAATGGGCCGCGCGTGGATCGCCGGGCTCGCGCTGATTTCGCCGGCCGCTCCGGGAGGGCCGGCGGCGGGCAAGGTGTGGGTGGTGGATCGGGCGCCGATCGGCGACGACAGTCAGGAGGGTGGTTACGATCAGCCGTTTGCGAGTCTAGCGCGGGCCGTAGTCGCGGCGAAGCCGGGGGATACGGTCCTCGTGCGCGGGGGTTTGTATGTGCTCGATCGACCGGTGGTGCTGGACTTTGTCGGCCAGAAAGATCGCTGGCTCACCCTTTCGTCCTTCCCCGGCGAGACGCCGATCATCGACGGATATGGGGTGCATTATGATTACCGCGTCGCTCCGTACGTCGAGGGCGGCGCCCGGGCGGCGGTCGGCCGTCATCAGCATGACACCGGGGTGATCCACGCGATGGGCGAGCCTTCTTATCTTCGTATCCAGGGCCTTCACGTGCGCAATTCGCGCCGCGCCGCGATCAGCGCGTACGGCCGACCGGAAGCGGGCAGCGACGACGGAAGAGGGTGGGGTGTCACCAAGCAGGTGCAGATCTTGTTCAACACCACCTATCGCAGCTACTCGATGGGCATCATCACCCACGTGATCGACGAACTCGCGATCATCGGCAACCGCGTCATCCGGCCGCATTCCGTCAGCATGGTGACCGACCACCTCACCGGTGAAATCGCCAGCCATGACCATCTGCCCCAGGAGGGCATCGACATCTCGCGAAACCGTGGATTCGAGGTGGCCTTCAACGTTGTCGCCGGAGGCGGCAAGGAGGCGATCGACGGCATCAGCGTCGAGAACGGCACGATTCATCACAACTACGTCCACTCCTCGCTCAACGGCATCTACATCGACAGCTGGTCCGTGCCCATCCGCGGCCTGAGGCTCCATCATAACTTCATCCACAACGCCTTCTCCGGCATCCCGCTGGCGACCGAGGGCGGCAACGATCTGGTGGATTTTGAGATCCACAACAACCTGATCCTCGACTCGAAATCGGAGGGCATAAACGTGAGCGAGGCCACCTACAAGGCGGCGCCGGCCCGGGTGCAAAACCACCGGGTATTCAGAAATACGATACACGGAAGCGGCGCCCACGCCATCGCGATCGGTTGGCAGGGCACCGGCATCAATGTCGGCGGATTTAAGGATAATCCCCGGTTTCGCGATATTCTGGTGGCGGACAACATCGTCACCCACACGAGCGGCCGTCCGCTGCGAAACGTGTACGCCGCCGCCGCCGCCGAGCGGAATGTGCTCTTCACCCATAATCTGGTCTATCCCGCGGGCGACACCACCCCGGATTGGATCCGCTCCCGTTCCCGCGAGGGCTGGGACGCGGAGAACGTCTTGGGCCAGGACGCCCTGGTCGCCGATCCCCAGTACCGTGATCCCGCGAGGGGCGATTTCCGGCTGCGGCCGGGTTCGCCCGCGCTCACCGCGGCGCGCGACGGCGGTCACCTCGGGGCCTTCGGTCCGGACGACGCCTGGGTGCCCGGTCTCGACTGGGCGGGCGCGACCACCGCCTTTTATCACGGACCTTACATGTGGACACCAGTTCAGATCCCTGCGGAGAAATTCAATCTCTTCAGAAACCACCTGCAAAGGCCGAGCTGGTTCCAGCGCAATCGCTATGGCGTGGATTTTCAGAACCTGCCGGATGGCGAACAGGCTTTTGCCGGGGTGATTTATCGGGTGGAGCCCGATGCCGGCACCACGCCCAACGTGATCGCGCTGCGCGGACACAGCGCCGATGTGAAGGAGGAGCAGGTGCTGGGCATCCCGATCGGCCGCGTGGCCTCCCGCCTGGCTTTTCTGCACAACTATCATCTGGCGGATGCACGCGGCACCAAGCCCGGCGCGACCCTCTTTACCTACCGCATTCACTACGCCGACGGCGCCACCACCGATGTGCCGGTGCGCCTCGGGCGGGAGGTCGACGATTGGTTGGGAAGAAACGAAGGCGACCTCGAGGATCTCTCGGCCGCTCGCCTCGCCTGGAGCCAGCCGGTGATCAAGCGCCGGGGTGCCCAGCAGATCCGCCTCTTTTCGATGGAGTGGGAGAATCCGCGTCCGGCCGAGCCGATCGCCTCCATCGACATGCTCAACGCCCAGGCTCCTCTCGTCGGCGCTCCCGCGCTCTTCGCCATCTCCACCGGTTCCGAGTAACGCAGGCTCCCAGCCTGCTTCGCCGACCATTCCCGCTTCCCCGCAGACTGGAAGTCTACGCCACGTCCGCCCCACCTCGATCTCCCGCTCCACGCCCCATGCCCGCAGCCCGCCCAAACCTACTCTTCATCATGACCGACCAGCAGCGTTTCGACACGCTCACGGTCAATGGCAACCCCGCGATGCATACGCCGGTGCTGGACGCGCTCGCTCGCTCGGGCGCGAATCTGCAGCGATACTACAGCAACGCGCCGGTGTGTGGCCCCAGCCGCGCGTGTTTGTTCACCGGTCGTTATCCTCACAGCCACGCGGTCCGGGAGAACTACTGCGTGCTCGAAGCGGGTCGGGAGATTCACCTTTTCCGTGCCTTGAAGCAGGCGGGATACCGGCTCGGATACTGTGGGAAAAACCACCTCGTCGACGAGCAGGAGCGGGTCAACTTCGACTTCTTCGACGGCCGGGGAAGCGATGAGCCGGCGCCTGCGGAGAAGCCGTTGATGGACGAGTTTTGGGAGTGGAGGAAACGGCCGGGTGGCGTGCCGCCGGGCACCAGCGAGATCTGGCGCGCCACGTATGTGCACGACCGGCCACCGGAGGCGACGCGCACCTGGCAAACCGCGCAGGCGGGCATCGAGTTCCTTGGGCGGCAACGCGGCTCCGCGGAGCCGTTCGCGCTCTGCGTTTCCTTCGAGGATCCTCACGTGCCGCATCTCGCCCTTCGCGAGTACTTCGACAAGTACCCGCTGGACCAGATCGACCTTCTGCCTTTTGAGGGCGAGTCGGAGCTCGCGACCAAAGCCCGACGTTGGGCGATCAAGTATGGCGCCTTCAACGCCCAGGCCGCGACCGAGGCCGACAAGCGCCGCTACATCGCGGTCTACCGCGCCATGATCTCCTGGGTCGACACCCAGGTCGGCCGACTCCTGGCCGCCCTCGATGCCACGGGTCGCCGCGAGGACACGCTGGTTGTCTTCACCTCCGATCACGGCGACTTTAACTTCCAGCACGGCCTCGCCAAAAAGGACCTGGTGCTCGCGGAGTGTCTTTTGCACGTGCCGTGCTTGTTCTCCTGGCCCGGGCGCATCCCGCCGAAGGTCCATGCCGCACCGGACACGATGGCGGAGGAGGTCGACATCGTTCCCACCCTTCTGGATCTGCTCGGGCTCGAGCGGCCCCTCGGCGTGCAGGGCGAGTCATTTGCGCCCCTGCTCCTCGGGCGATCCCTCCGGCACAAGGACGTGGTGTTTGCCGAGGTCTGCCCGCCGTATTTGTACAACAAATACGCCGACTTCAAGGCTTTCGCCGCGGATCACGGTGGTCGCGGACGCACGCCGTTCAACGTCCCCGGCGATTTCACGAAGTCGATCCGTGAGGCTCGTTGGCGTTACGTTTGGTATGGGAACGGCGAGGAGGAGCTCTATGACCACGAGGCCGATCCGCTCGAGCGGCGTAACCGGGCCGCCGATCCCGACTGCGCCGCCGAGAAGCTCCGCTTGAAGCTCCGTCTGCTCGAGTGGCATGCGCTGACCGAGGATCCGCTCGATTCCAATTTACGGCGCGATCTCCAGTCCCGCTACGATCGTTGGATTCCTCTTTCGGTCCAGCCGGGTAAGCATGAGCAGCCTCGTTGGAAAGAAACCCTTCATCTCAAGCTCGCCAAAAAACCCTGAATATCGTTCTCAAAATCTTCCCCCTCGCCCCGCTTAACCTATTCTCATGCCCTCCCCGCTCATCCCCCGCCTCCTCGCGCTGCTCGTGGCTCTGCCGCTCGCCGCAATCGCACAGTCCACCACCATCACCCTGACCGACAAGGTCCTCGTCAAGGACACCGAGGGACTCGGTGCCCATTTCGGCGGGGACACCTTCTACGATTCAGTGATCCTCAAGCGCCGCGTGGCCGAGAATTTCGAGGGCTCGGTCAACCGCCTCCACGTCATGGGCGGCGAGGTGCAGCCCGAGGCCGACGGCATGTATGTTTTTGGCATCAACCGCGACCTCGAACCGGAGATCTACCTCGGGGCCTCCGCCCGGGTGCTAAGCGGCCCGGATTTTTGGACCGAAGTAAAGATCGTCGGCATCGAGACCCGGGTAAATCCGGGGCCCCGCGACAAGGGCAAGGACACCACCTTCGTCAAAATCGATCGCCCCATCCGTTGGTCGACCGACTGGATGAACGGCTTGTTGGTCGATGCCCGCACGGAAGGCCGTGGACAGCATCCGTGGATTGTCGAGAAACGCTCCCGGGTGGACGGAGTGCCGAAGCTCGAGCGTATTCCGGATCCCCAGTACACCTCGATAGGAAACGTCAACGCCATCACTGGCGACACTCCTCCCTTGGTCGGTCAACAGGCCTCGCTCTCACTAGATGGCAGCAAGGATGCGGCGTGGGTGCGCTTCCGGGTGCAGTTTTACCGCGCCGCGCCCTTCGATGGCACCTGGACGGTCAAGCTCTGGACTCGTGCGCGCTCCGGCCAGCCTGAGCTTGCCGTGGGCCCCACCGTGCCGGGCAAAGGAGACAAGTTGAAGCCGGGTGCCGAGTGGCAGGAGCACACCGTGAAGCTCGATTTGAGCAAGCCGCCCGAGGGCCAGAACCCGATCTTCATGATCGAACTTCGGGCCACCGGCGGCGATGTGCTGGTCGATAACGTCCAAGCTTGGAAAGATGGTGACAGCACGAATCCCACCCCCTTCCGCGACGGCCTCGTCGAGACGATGAGGTTCATTGACGGAGGCTCGATCCGTTACCTGCGGAACACCCGGGACAGCTATATAAACTCCGTCCTGCCTGCCATCGCCAATTCGGCCCAGCGGAGCGTCGGTACTCGCAAGGACAACTTCGGCGCCCACGAATTCTACGAGCTCTGCGCGCACCTCGGTGCCAACCCCTGGTCGACCTTGCCCGGCACCTTCATGCTCGAGGAAGTCGATCAGATGATGGAGTACCATGCGGCACCGGCAGATGTTGGTTTGGGCAAACTTCGCGCCCAGCTCGGGCAGGAGAAACCCTGGACTGAGGTGTTTGACACCATCCACCTGCAATTCGGCAATGAGGCCATCACCTTCTTCGGCACCGGCTACTACGGCCCCGATTACTGGAAGGCGCTCGTCGCCCGGATCAAGGCCTCGCCCTACTACGACCCCAACAAGTTTGTGCTGCACCTGAACGAGCAGGGGGGCGGCCTTAAACGCCTCTTCGGGTATCACCCCGGCTTCGACCGCGGCACGATCAACGGCTACCACATCTTTGGCGTCTACGAGGATCAGGTTAAGCGGGCGGGGGATATCCCCGGTTTCTACGACTGGGTGTACGCCTCCGTCTGGCACATGTGGATGGTCGAACAAAACAACCGCAACTGGAACAACCTC
>JBILUB010000146.1:0-6424 GCA_044371245.1 Opitutaceae bacterium | reverse complement strand
GGGCGAGGGGGGCGAGGTTGGTGGTGTTTTCGTTGGCCTCGGCCTCGATGGAGAGGGAGCGGGCGCCGGGGGGGAGCGAGCCGTCGACGGAGAAGAAGACTTGATCGAGGCGTACGTTGGCCTCGCGGCGGAGGAGTTTCAGGACGCGGGAGCCGCGGGCGAGGTCGGGATAGGAGCCGAGTTTATGCCAGGTCCAGTCGGCGGAGGTGGTCTCGAGTCTTTTCCAGACGCCGTTGTCGGCGTCGGCGCCGACCATCTGGTACCAGAAGGAGTCGGCGGCGGCGGAGGTGAGGCGGGCGCGGACCCAGACGTCGATGTTTTCCTCGGTCTCGAGGTGGACGACGTAGTGGGCTTGGCCGGGGTCGGCGTCGGCGGGTGAGTCTTCGATGGCGCCGGTGCCGGTGGAGAGGGCTTTGCCGTCGGCCGCGGTGGGGTCGTTGACGACGGAGAGGCCGGTGGAGGGGCTGTTGCGCAGGTGGTTCTCGGCCTCGATGGTTTGGGTGGGCCAGAGGTGGTTGAGGCGCGGGGGGATGGCGGAGCGCGGGGGGCGGGGGGTGCTCACGAGCACGCCGTCGAGGAGGGATTGGGTGCGGTTGAGGGGCTCGGTGAAGGACTGAATGGAAACGGCGTCCATCTTCGCGCCGTCGTCGGAGCGCAGGATTTTGAGGGTGTAGCTGCCGGCGGGGACGGAGGTGCGGACGCCGATTTTAACCCAATCCCATGAGACGCGTTGGAGCTCGTCGACCTTGGTCCAGGAGGAATCGACGCCTTGGATCTTCACGTAGATGGAGTCATCCACGTTTTGGTTAAAGAACACGCCGGAGGAGCGGACGTAGAAGACGAGGTTGGTCGAGGAGGCGACGGTGAAGGGGAAGTGGATCTGGCCGGCGGCGGTGTCCGAGGGGGTGGTGAAGGTGGTGCCAAAGGTGCTGGTCTGGGGCCACACCACGTAGGCTCCGGCAGAGGCGTAGGGTTCGTCGGTGCGGACGGCGAGGGGCGCGAAATTCGGGGTGTTGGCCGCGCTCTCGGCTTCCCAGAACCAGGTGTGCTGGGCCTGGAGGGGGGAGAGGAGCGGGGCGAGCAGCGCAGCTAGGGTAAGGGCAGCGCGGAGCGGACGGGCGGGGATTTTGAGGTGCATGGGGGTGATGCGGGGAAATTGAGGCGAAACCACTAGGATCAATCGCAGGGGTGCGGCTGGGGCAAAATCAGAATGGGGTTGCGCACTTTTTGACGTACTCAACACACGTTGTCGGGACTTGGGGTAGAGCCGAGGGGGGCGGCTCGGGGGGTAACGAAACAAGAAAGAAAACTAATTAACCCTAAAAGTAATGCTATGAATTTCCGGCATTCAATCCGAAAACCAACATTGATCGGCGCGATAGGGGGCGAGGTGAGCTGCGGCTACTGCCGGTTCTAGGCTGAGCATGTCGAGGCCCGCTCCACGGCACCTTGGGGTAAGATGGGGCGCAGCGGCTTCGATCTCGTGCGCTCCGCCCTCTCGGCCGCTCTCGGGTAGGGTGTCGGGGTTTGAGCGGTGGCGGTGATTTTGAGGGCTCGCTCTGGTGGGGGGACGGACAGGCCTGGTGGTACGAAGCTGAACAAGGGGGAGCGGGGGGGGGCGGGGGCGCGAGCCTGCGGGGTGCGGGCAGAAAAAAGGGGCGTAAACGAGATTCGTTTACGCCCCGGATCGGTCGGTGGAGGGTGGGCTGGGGGTTTAGCCTAGAACCGGCAGCAGCCGCAGCTCATCTCGCGCCACCTGTTGACCACCTGGCGAGCGCATCGACCGCTCGACGCACCTTCCAGGTGCGCCTTCGGGCCGCTGCACTCGCCATCTGGTTCAACATCTTGCGCGATCTTTCGCCGGGGCTACTGCCGGATCTAGGTTTAGGGCAGCGTGGTGATCGCGGTGGGCGAGATGGCGACGCGGTCGAGCCGGAAGCCGTCCTCGCGGTAGTGGATGCGGAGGGTGTGGGTGCCGGCGGGCAGGGTGGCGGGCTTGCCGTTGGTCCACTCGGTCCACTTCCAGGCGTCGTTGACGGTGAAGCCGGCGGTCATGGCGGCGGAGGCGGTGGAGTCGTCGAGGATGTCGAGGTGGAGACTGTCGGAGGTGTTGGCGGATGCGGCGGTCTCGTAGGTGCGGACGTAGATGTAGACGGGGCCGGCGGCGGGGTGCTCGAAGGTAAAGTCGAGGAAGCCGGGGTTGGGCGCGGTGCTGAGGGAGTTGCCGGTGCCTTCGGGGACGACCATGTAGGCACCGCCGGAGGCGGTGGTGTCGGCGACCTCGATCCAGGGGGAGGCCTCGGCGTTCAGGCTTTGGTAATCCTCGGCCTCTTGGTAGGGGCCGGCGGGGGGCGGCGGGGGCGGCGGCTCTTCAGCGCCGGGGATGACGAGGTTGTCGATCGTGCCGGGGGCGTTGGTGGTGGAGGCGGCGCCGGCCCAGTCGAAGGTGACGAGGGTGAGGGCGGTCCAGTCGACGGTGCGGGTGATGAGCGTCTTGGTGGTGAAGGCGAGCTGGCCGGTGTTGACGGTGGAGCCGTCGGACCGGGTGCCGGTGACGATCACGTCGCCGTTGGTGCCGAAGATGCCTTCGGCGTAGTCGAAGGATTTCAGGTCGAAGGCGGCGCCGTCGGTGCGGGCGAGGGTGATGCGGCCGGCGGAATCGAGGGGCTGGAGGGCGACGGAGGCGAAGCCCTGAGCGGTGCCGGGGAGCTGGAGGTTGCGGGCGCCGCCGGAGGCGTTGAAGCCCTTGAGGACGAAGTCGCCGATCGTGAGGGTGTTGACCGTTTTGGTGGGGACGCCGGTGTTCTCGAAGGTGATCGTGGTGTCGGTGCCCGGAGGGGGCGCGTCGGTGACGGTGAGGGTGGCGTCGTTGGAGACGACGTTGGGGTTAACGCCGTCCGAGACTACGACGGAGTAGATGCCGGCGTTGGCGGCGGTGGCGCCGGTGATGGTGAGCGTCGGGGACTCGATGCCGGAGACGTTGGTCGCGGTGATCGGGGCCTCGTCCTGGCGCCAGAGGTAGGTGAGGGCGGTGCCGGTGGCGGTGACGCCGAAGGAGGCGTTGGCGCCGGCGGCGACGCTGAGGCTGTCGGGCTGGTCGGTGATGACGGGGCCGGCGACGTCCTCGTTGACCGAGATGTTGACGGTGGAGCTGGTGGTGCGGGCGCCGGAGTTGTCCTGGGCGATCACGTAGAGCGAGCGGGTGCCGGCGGTGAGGCCGGTGACGGACCAGGAGTAGGGCGAGGTGGTGTCGTTGGAGCCGTATTTGGCGCCGTCGACGTAGAGCTCGACGTGGGCGATGCTGCCGTCGGAGTCGGCGGCGGCGGCGTTGACCGTGACGGTGTCGCCGACGGTGAAGGCGGCGCCGTTGGCCGGCGAGGAGACGGAGGCGGTGGGGGACTGGTTGGTGCCGCCGCTGGCGCCCTGGCTATACCAGGTCTGGCCGCTGAGGGAGATGGCGAGGCGGACCTTTACGTTGCCCGGGACGTGGATCTCGTAGCGCTCGGCGTTGACTTGGTAGCGGGTGCCCTGGCTGCTGGTGGCGGTGGCCGGGTAGTCGGCTACGGAGAGATCGGTCCAGGTGTTCTCGTTGGCGGGGGAGGTCTGGATCTTGTAGGTGATGGACGGCCACAGATTATCGCGGCGGCGGTAGCGGAAGGCGGTGGTGTTGGTGAAGGGGCTGGTGACGGCCCAGATGATGGGGTCGTTGGTGACGACCTTGAAGTCGGTGTTGGCGAAGAACTCGACGTAGTTGGGGTAGTTGTCGTTGTCCTCGTTGAGCAGCGGGTCCTTGGAGGAGACGGAGGCCCAGGTGGCGGGGGCGAGATTATCGGTGTGCCAGGAGTCGGAGCGGAAGGGGGCGACGGGGAGGGAGGCGGTGTTGAAGAGGTTGACCCGCGGCATGTCCTCCCAGGCGTAGCGGACGGCGACGGGGTTGGTGACGCCGGTGAGTTTGATGGTGTTGCCGACGACCTGAGCGGTGGCGCGGACGAAGCCGTTGGCGCGGTTGTTGGAGATGAGGAAAGCCTTGGGGTCGGCGACGCTGGCGAGGCCGGTGCCGCCCATGAGGTCGAAGCTGATGGTGGCGTCGTTGGCGCCGTAGGTGACGGAGGAGAGGCGGGGGCCGGTCCAGGCGAGGGTCTGGCCGTAGACGGCCTTGCGGGCGGCGAGAGCGGCGCGTTTGCCGACGGGTTGCTTGCGCTCGGGGTGGATGTTGCCGTCGCCGTCACCGAGGTCGATGTTGACGGTGTATTCGACGTTGGCGACGGAGTCGGCGACGGCGGCCTGGATGCCGCGGAGGTTGGCGTTGTTGCTGTTCTTCAGCGTGGTGGCGGTGTCGCCGTAGTTGGGGAGCTGGACGACGATGAAGGGCAGGTTGTTCTGCTGGAAGCGGGAGCGCCAGTTGCTGATCATGTTGCTCAGCGCGTAGTGGTAGATAATCTGGCGGCCGGTGTTGTGCTCGCCCTGATACCAGAGCACGCCCTTGAGGCCGAAGGGGAGGAGGGGCTCGACGAAAACGGGGAAGAGGGCGCCGGGGGCGTCCTGGGCCTGCTTCTCGGGATGGGTGGAGGGGAGGCCGTCGTAATACTCGAGCATGGCCTTGCCGACCGGGTGGGAGGCGAAGGTGTTGGCGGCGGTCCAGGCCTCGACCTTGGTGCCGCCGCGGGTGATGTCGATCAGGCCGATGGGGACGTTGAGGTTGTTGTGCAGGTCGCGGCCGAAGTAGTAACCGACGGCGGAGAAGTTTTTCGCGGTGTCGGGGGTGACCTTGGACCACTTGATCAGGGTGGGCAGGCTGGTGTCGGTGGTGGGGAACTGTGTATCGATTCTGAGGATACGGATGTTCGGGTAGTTGGCCTGGGGGATCTCGGCGGTGGCGTCGGCGTCGGAGTTGAGCTTGATCTGGATGTTGGACTGGCCGGAGCAGAACCAGACGTCGCCGACGAGGACGTCGGTGAAGGTGAGGTTGTTGATCGTGAGGGTGTAGGGGCCGGCGGCGGTGAGGGAGGGCAGGGTGGCGAGCCACTTGCCGGAGGAGTCGGCGGTGACGGTGGTGGAGTTGCCGGCCAGGCCGACGGTGACGGACTCGCCCGCGGAGGCTTTGCCGAAGACTTTGATCGGGATGCCCCGTTGGAACATCATGTTGTTGGCGAAAAGGTTGCTGACGGAAACAGCAGCCTCGACGCTCAGGGAGCCGAGCAGGGGGAAGAGAGCACACGCGAGCAGCGCGCGTGCGGAACGACGGATTTTCATAGGGCGAAAGAGGAGGGTGCGGGCCACGCGGAGGGGGGATGGGCGCGGAGGCGGGCCCGAAAAATGGTAGGGGCTGAAGCGGGCGCGCGGGGTAGAGTGGAGCGCTGGGAAAACGGGTTAACCAACTGGTGGCGCAATCTCAAAACAGGCGCTGCGTGGACATCAGGTCGTCGAAACACGGAGGGCCATGCCGGCGCCGGGAGCGGGGTGGGTGGGGTTTGCAAAATGGCTGCGGCACGGGGCGGGCGAAGCCCTCCGCGCGGGGTGTCCTCCGGCCATGGTCGGACGGGAAACCTTTTCGCAGGCAAGGGCCTGCCGGCGCGAAAGGAGGCGGCAGGCTGAGGGTCGGGGCGCTTTTGCGAAGCGCGGACCCTGAAGACGGTCCGGCCAACGCGGCCGGCCGGTGGATCACCAAGGCAGGGTGGTGGTCATGTCGTAGCGGCGACCCGTGCGCGAAGACTCGATCGCGCCCCACATCATTTCGGTGATGTGGCGGCCCCACTCGACGTTCACCAGCGGGTCGCGGTCATGCAGGATGCAGTCGATCAGGTGGTCGGTCGACTCGTGGTAATAGTTCCACGCGCCCTTGGGTGGTATGGGCCAGACGGATTTGGACCAGTCGACGGTGTTGGGGATGTGGAACCAGCCGTCGTCGGAGACGGAGGGCAGGAGCTCGCGGTGTTTGCTGATGATGGAGGCGCGGTGGCCGGCGCCGAAGACGAGGTTGCCCTCGGTGCCGAAGGCCTGGAAGTCGCCGTAGGAAGTGCCTTTTAGGGTGGGCAGGAAGAGCCGCGGGGTGTGGAAGACGCCAGTCCAGCCGGTGCTGAGTTCGTAGGTGGAGAAGACGTTGTCCGGCGCCTCCATGCGCACGGGTTGGGAACGGGGGAGTTTGGTGACGATTTCCCAGTAGTTGCACGCGTCGGGATCGGTGCAGGCGTCGAGGTACTCGTGGTAGTGGTGGTCGGGCACGATGGCGCGCTCGGGCTGGGCGCAGTTGGCCAGGCCGGTGACGGATTTGCAGGGGCCGAGCAGGGTGACGATCTGGTTGGGCGCGTAGGGGAAGTCGAAGAGGATGCCGCCGCTGTCCTTGGCGTAGAAGGCGCCCGCGCCGTAGGGGTTGCCGCCGAGCGAGGGGTGGTCCTCCTCGGGCCCCTTGGGCATGAGGTTGAAC
>JBILUB010000145.1:0-6428 GCA_044371245.1 Opitutaceae bacterium | reverse complement strand
CGGTTTTTCCCGACCGGGCGAGGTGGATTGGGCGGCGCACGGCATCGACATCGTGCTCGAGTGTTCGGGCAAGTTCCGCAGCCCGGACACGCTCGCGCCCTATTTCGAGCGCGGAGTGGAGAAGGTCATCGTGGCCGCGCCGGTGAAGGGCGACGAGGCGCTGAACATCGTGATGGGCGTGAACGACGGACTCTACGAGCCCGCCAAACATCGTCTGCTCACCGCGGCCTCGTGCACCACCAACTGCCTCGCGCCCGTGGTGAAGGTGATCCACGAGGGCCTCGGGATCGAGCATGGCGCGATCACCACCGTGCACGACGCCACCAACACGCAGACGATCATCGACGCGCCGCACAAGGATCTGCGCCGCGCCCGGGCCGCCGGCCTCTCCCTGATCCCGACCACCACCGGATCGGCCACGGCGATCGCGCTCATCTACCCGGAGCTGAAGGGTAAGTTGAACGGCCACGCGGTCCGCGTGCCCCTGCTCACCGGCTCGCTCACCGACTGCGTTTTTCAAGTACGGCGCGACACGACGCCGGAGGAGGTGAACGCCCTGCTGAAGGCGGCGAGCGAGGCCGGCCCGCTGCGCGGCATCCTCGGGTTTGAGGAGCGCCCGCTGGTCTCGATCGATTTCAAGGGCAACCCCGCCTCGGCCACCATCGACGCGCTCTCGACCATGGTCGTGAACCGACGCCTGGTGAAGATCTACGCCTGGTACGACAACGAGTGGGGCTACTCCAACCGCATGGCGGAGCTCGCGCGCAAGGTGGCGGCGAGTCTCTGAGCCGCGCGGGCGGGTCCGCGCGCCCCGCGCCGCGGCCACACCCTTCCCGACGATGAATCTGCGCAACTACTCCCTGGTCACCGCGGCCTACTGGGGCTTCACGCTCACCGACGGGGCGCTGCGCATGCTCGTGCTGCTCGAGTTTGCCCGGCGTGGGTTTTCGCCCTTCACCCTGGCGCTGCTCTTCGCGCTCTACGAACTGTGCGGGGTGGCCACCAATCTGGCCGGTGGCTGGATCGCGGCCCGCCTCGGCCTGCGTTTCACCCTCGTCTCGGGGCTGGGCCTCCAGGTGCTCGCCCTCGGCGCGCTCGCCGCCCTCGACCCCGCCTGGCCGGAATGGGCGGCGGTGGCCTACGTGATGGCGGCGCAGGCGCTCTCCGGGGTGGCCAAGGACCTCACGAAGATGAGCGCGAAAAGCGCGATCCGGGTGCTCGTGCCGGCCGATGCGAAGGGCTCCCTCTTCAAATGGGTGGCGGTGCTCACCGGCTCGAAGAACGCGCTCAAGGGCGTGGGCTTTTTCCTCGGCGGCCTGCTCCTCGGCGCCCTCGGGTTTGGGGGCGCGCTGGTCGCGCTGGCCGTCGGGCTGGCCGCGCTCTGGCTCGGGGTCCTGCTCGCCTTGCCGGTCGATCTGGGGGGGCGCGCCAAGACCAAGGGCTTTCGCTCCCTTTTCGCCAAGAGCACCGAGATCAACGTGCTGTGTGTCGCCCGTTTCTTTCTCTTCGGCGCGCGCGACATCTGGTTTGTGGTCGGAGTGCCGGTTTTTTTGCGGGGCGTGCTCGGCTGGAGCGTGACCGAGGTCGGCGCCTTCCTCGCCCTCTGGGTGATCGGGTACGGGATCGTGCAGGGGGCGGCGCCCGCGCTGCTGCGCGGGCGGGCCCCGGCCGGCGGCACCGCCGCGGGCTGGGCCCTCGCCCTCGCGGCGACCGCCGCGCTCATCCCCCTGGCGCTGCTCGCCGGTGCGCCCGCCGGACCGGTGATCATCGGCGGGCTGGCGGTGTTCGGCGTGGTCTTCGCGGTCAACTCCGCGGTGCACTCGTATTTGATTCTCGACTACACCGATGGGGACAAGGTCGCGCTCGACGTCGGGTTCTACTACATGGCCAACGCCGGCGGCCGGCTCGTCGGCTGTCTGCTCTCCGGCGCCGGCTACCAGGTGGCCGGTCTGCAGGGCTGTCTTTGGGGGGCCGCGCTTTTCGCCGGGGCCTCCGCTCTGGTCGCCTCGCGTCTGCCTCGCACCGCGCTCCACGCCGAGCGGCTCGCCGCGGCGCGGGTCAAGGCCGATGGCGAGTAGTTCTTCCGGCTCGCCGCCGTGCCACGGCGCCGCGTTCAGAGCAGCGGCGCGAAGGGGCGGAGCGCGGCCTCCGCGCTTTTCTCGTACCAGGGCCGCCGGGCGAAGCTCTCAGGCCGGATCTCGTGGCCGCTGGCGAAGTCTTCCTCGAGCCGCGCGGCGAGCTCGGCCGCGGCCACTCGATCGCGCACGAGCACGCCGAGCTCGAAGTTTACCCGCATCGAGCGGTTGTCGAGGTTGGCCGAGCCGACCAGCAGCCAATCCTCGTCGATCAGCGCGGCCTTGGTGTGGTTGAGCGCGCGCGAGTACTCGATGATCCGCACGCCGGCGGAGAGCAGCTCGTCGTAAAAGGAGCGGCCGATGCGCAGCAGGCCGGGGTGGTCGGTCTTTTCGGTGATGAGCAGGCGCACGTCGACTCCCCGGGCCGCGCAGAGCTGGAGCGCCACAAGGAGGACGGAGTTGGGCACGAAGTACCCGGTGGTGATCCAGGCGCGGCGTCGCGCGTGGTTGAGCAGAGCCACGATGGATTTCTGCGTGGGCTCGGAGGGATCGTCCGGCCCGCCCGCGAGCACCAGCACCGGAGCGCGGCCCGCATGCGACGTCTCGGGATAGAAGCAGGGCTCGGTCAGCCGGCGGCCGGTGGCGTAGTGCCAGTCCTCGGCGAAGGTTTCCTGCAGGATGCAGGCCACCGGTCCGCCGAGCTCGCACTGGAGGTCGCGCCAGGGTCCGATCCGGGGATCGAGCCCCTGGTACTCGCGGCCGACATTCATCCCGCCGACAAAGGCCCACTCGGAATCGATCACCTGGATTTTTCGATGATTCCGCAGGTTGAAGAGGAAGCGGCGCCGCAGCGGGCTGATGGTCTGGAACCAGGAGAACTCGCCGCCCGCCTCGACCACGCTGCGGAAATGCCCCGCGCCGAGCAGCACCGAGCCGACTTCATCGAGCAGCATGCGCACTTCCACTCCGCGCCGGGCGGCCTCCGCCAGCGCATCCCTCAGCCGCCGTCCCGGCGTATCGTCCCGCCAGATGAAAAACTGCACGTGTACGTGCTGCCGGGCCGCGCCGATCCGCTCGATCAGCGCCTCGTAAAACTGGTCGGCGTCGTGGAGCAGCCGGAGATGGTCCGTCGCCGTCGGAGCGATGCCGTTTATCCGCGCCATCACCCGCGCCAGTCCGGCATCCGCGGCGGGCACCAGCGGCAGCGCCCCTTCGCCCCGCTTTTCGCGGCGGTCCCGGCGGAAGGTCTCGAAGCCCGAGCGGCGCCGCAGTCGTTTCCGCCGCAGGCGGTCCGCGCCGAATCCCCAGTACAGCGCGGTGCCGAAGTAGGGGAAGAGCAGGATGCCCCAGGCCCACGCGAGGGTGGAGGCGGGCGGTTTGCGGAGGGAGAGGAGATGCACGAGGGCGACCAGCGCGAGCAGGTAGCCGATGAGGGTGACGGTGGTCAGGGCGGGCACGGGGGCGATCGGTTCGGAGTGGAGGATGCGGATTTGTGCGCGCCCAGGGTCGCGTCGTGCCCGCAGTTTGAGCGTAGCCGCTCGCGGTCGCCATCAGGCCTGCCGCCCGGCGCCGGGGTGGGGCGATTCCTGGGAGAAGAGGGTGGGGGAGCCCGGCGTCTGGTGGGGTTGAAAATCGATCCAGAAGCGGCTGCCCACGCCGGGTTCGGACTCCACCCCGCAGGCCCCGCCCATGCGCTCGGCCGCTCGCTTCACCAGCGAGAGGCCGATGCCGGTCCCCGAGAAGTCCCGCGCGCTGTGCAGGCGCTGGAAGAGCTTAAAAACGCCTTCGTGGTGGTGCCGCTCGATGCCGATGCCGTTGTCCTCGACCCAGAGGCGGGCCCGCTCCGGGCCCTGCTCCACCCGTATCCGGATCTCGGGTACACGATCCTCCGCGGAGAATTTCAGGGCGTTGCCGATGAGGTTGAAAATGATCTGCTGCAGGCCCACCCGGTCCGCCGGTACGGGCGGGAACGGGCGCTCGATGTGGATGATCGCGTGCTTCGTTTGGATCGTGGCCCGATGCTGGGCGAGCACGTCGTGCAGGATCGGCTCCAGCACGGTCTCCTCCACCAGGATGTCCGCGCGGGAGAGGCGGCTGTAGGCCAGCAGGTCGCGGATGAGTTTGTCCATCCGCGCGGTCGAGTTGAGGATCAACCGCAGGTTCTCGTGCCCGGAGCGCGACAGGCCGGCGTCGCGGTCCTCGATGATCGCCTGGGCGAAGCCATGGATGTGGTGCAGCGGCACGCGCAGGTCGTGCGAGGCCGAGTAGGTGAAGGCCTCGAGCTCCTCGTTGACCTCGCTTAGGCGGGCGGTGCGCGCGCGCACTTCGCTTTCGAGGTGGTCGGCGTGGCGGCGTAGCTCGGCGCGCGCTTCCGCGAGCTCGAGGTAGGCGCGTCGCTGCGCGTCGATGTTCGTCGCCGTGCCGACCCACTGGACCACGCGGCCTTGCTGGTCGCGGCGGGCGAGGGCGAGGCTGAGAAACCAGTGGTAGTTGCCCGCGTGGTCGCGCAGGCGGTGCTCGGCCGCGTAGCGTTCGCCGCTCGCCACGGCCAGCCGCCACCGACTCAGCGTCTCCTCGGCGTCGTCGGGGTGGATCACGCCCGTCAGGTGATCCGGGATGATCTCGCGGGCCTCCTTGCCGACGTAGTCGCACCAGCGCTGGTTCACATAGTCGAGCCGCCCGGCCGCATCGGCCGTCCAGACGTTCTGCGGCATGGCGTCGGCGAGGAAGCGGTAGCGCTCGGCGAGCTCGGCCATCTGTTGCTCGGCGTGTTTGCGGGCGGTGATGTCGAGCACGAGCACGAAGCAGCCCAGGATCTCCCCGCTTTCGTCGCGATGCGGGGTGTAGAGGCCGTTGATCCAGCGCACGCCACCGCGGCGATACTCGATCTGCTCCTCGAAGGCCACTTCCTCCCCGTGCATCACCCGGGCGAAGCGCGGCCCGAGCAGCGCGAAGGCCCGCTCGCCCAGCACCTCGGCCACCGGCCGGCCGCGGATCGCCTCGGGCTCGACGTCGAACCACTTCTGGTAGGCGCGATTCGCCAGGCCGTAGCGCAGGTCGCGCCCGACGTAGGAGACCAGCGCCGGCATGGTGTCGACGATCAGCTGCAGCTCCGCCTCCTTGCGCCGCAGCGACTGCTCGGCCTCCACGCGTTTGGTCACGTCGGTCACGGTGCCGATCCACTCCTCGATCGTCCCGTCCGCCCCGGTCACGGCCGCCGCGCGGGCATGCACGTGGTGGTAGCGCCCGTCCGCGGCGAGCATGCGGTAGCTCTCCTCCCAGGCCCGGTTGCCCGCCGCGTGGTCGAGCCAGCGGCCTTTCACCCGGTTTCGGTCCGCCGGGTGGATCAGTTGAAACCAGAGCGGGCAGGTGCCGGGCTCGACCGTCAGACCGGTGAACTCGGGCCAGCCGTCGACCTTTTGCAAAGTGCCCTCCGCGTCCGTCGTCCACACGATCGCGGCGCTGGTCGTGACCAGGGTGCGGTGCCGGCGTTCGCTGCTGGCGAGCTCCGCCGCCATGCTGCGCGCCTCGGTGATGTCGTAGGCGTGCACCACCACGCCGAGCACCTTGCCGGAGGCGTCCAGATCGGGCTGGTAACTGACCATGAAGTCGCGCCTGCGCTCCCCGGTGCGGATCGCCATCTCGTGCGATTCGCAGACTCCCTGCAGCGCGGTCCGCAGGCGCGGGCGCAGCAGGGGCACCGCCTCCGGGTCGAGCAGGTCGACCAGCGCCCGGCCGCGGATGTCCTCGGCACCGAGACCGAGCCAGTTTTCAAATTGCCGATTGTGGACCACGAAGCGTTCGTCGGGGTCGATGTAGGCCACCATCGCGGGCACGGCGTCGCTGATCGTCTTCAACAGGCCGCGCTGCCGCTGGAGCTCTTGTTCGGCCGCCTTTCGGGCGCTCAGATCGAGCAGGAACATGATGGCGGTCTCGCCGTCGGCGTGCAGGCTGCCGCCCACGTAGACCGGCAGCTCCGTGCCGTCGGAGCGGATGCAGATTTTCTCAAAGGGTTCGCAGCGTCTGCCCTCGGCGAGATTTTCCCAGACGAAGGCGCCAAAGGCCTCGACCCGCTCGCCGAGACGGGAGCGCAGCTCGATCCGCCCCGCCTCCAGGTCCTCCGGCGTGTGGCCGCAGAGTCGCAGGAACGCCATGTTGCCCGCGCGCACCCGGCCCGTCCGCTCGATCAGGCAGATCGCGAAAATGTCCGCGTCCCAGGCCGAGCGGAATTGCCGCTCGCTGCGCTCGCGCTCCCGGCGCGCCCGCTCCTCCGCGGCCAGGGCCTCGCGCACCCCGCGGTGCAGCCGCGCGTTTTCGAGCGCGAGGGCCGCGATCCCGCCAACCTTCACCGCC